>SLLU01000129.1 GCA_007133925.1 Candidatus Halarchaeoplasma halalkaliphilum
TCCCAGTGATAGTAGCCATCAACCGGTTCCCCACGGATACCGAGAAGGAGTTGAAATATCTCAAGGAACTCTGCGACAGCATACAGGTTCCCAATGCGGTAATCGATGTGCACCGAAAGGGTGGCGAAGGTGCCCTGGAACTGGCGGAACATGTGATAAGGATATGCGAGAAGGGTTCCGCCCGCTTCAGCCCACTTTATCCTCTCCAGGAGGACCCGGTGGATAAGATATATGACATAGCCACCAAGATATACGGTGCCAAGGAAGTTATCTACACCCCCCAGGCCAGCCGGGACCTTCGACTCATAGAGCGTATAGGATTGGGTGGACTCCCCATCTGCATGGTGAAGACGCAGTACTCCCTATCTGACGACAGCAAGCTCAAGGGAAGGCCATCGGGCTTCGAATTCAAGATACGGGAGGTACGGGTCAGTGCGGGTGCGGGTTTCATCATACCCATGGCCGGGGACATAACGACAATGCCTGGTCTGCCCTTGAGACCCGCTGCCATGGATATTGATGTGGACGAAGAAGGGAGGATAACCGGCCTGTTCTGAGGTGATGAAGATGGATGTTGAACTAATAGCCCATACACCGGACCCAGACAAACTGGCAACCCTGGCGGCCCTCACCTGTTACGGAAGAGAAGTACCTCCTGTATCCGGGATCTCCCAAGAGTTGGTGGAGGAGGTCCTGGGGAAGGTCAAGGAGAGCGGCCACCACAGTGTCATAGAGCACGGATCCTTCACCTTCGCTGTCACCGGAGTGTCCCGGGCACTGACACACCAGCTGGTGAGACATCGGATAGCGTCCTACAGCCAGCAGAGCCAGAGGTACGTGGATATGGAGGATTTCGTCTCGGTGATCCCTCCATCCATACAGGATGAGGATGCTGAGGAGATATACAGGGAATTCATGAAGGATGTGGAAAGGACTTATTCCCGGCTAAAGGAAAAGATACCTGTGGAGGACGCCCGGTACGTGCTTCCCAATGCAGTACCCACCAACATCATAGTGACCATGAACGCCCGGGAACTCTGGCACTTTTTTTCCCTCAGATGCTGCCGACGGGCCCAGTGGGAGATACGTGAGATGGCCGATTGGATGCTGGAACTGGTAAGGGAAGTGGCACCGGTCATATTCCGTGACGCCGGTGCACCCTGTCTTAGAGGTCCCTGCCCCGAGGCCCCGGATCTTTCCTGCGGAAAGCCCTTCAGACGGGAACGTCCGTAGCGAGCATTTCAAAGTTCATTAGGGATCAAAGTTCGGGTAAAAAGAAAGAAGAGTTTTGGGGAAGGGGTTTAAACGATCTCTTTTACCTCACCAGGCCGAAGTACGAGAGGTGGTTCGAGAGGTCGTATGCGTTTTTCGGTATCTGCTTTTTTTGTTCCATGATACTAGTAGGGCGCAGGTAGTATATATATTATATTGAATTTTGAATTTAATAACATGAGAAGGAAGGATGATATGTTCAACCGTGGAGTTGAACCATAAAGGACCCTCAATTTCTGAATTCCCGTCGATTGGATTTTGTTGAAAAGATTTATAAAGTCTATGGAAATACGTGCTTACGTGATTCAGATGAGCAAGAAAATAATAATAGGTGTCACCATCTGCTTTCTGGTACTGGCCAGTCTCTCACTGACCGGATGCCTGAACGGTAACGGTGCCACACAGGATACTCCCGAAGGGGCCTTCGAACTGTATGTGAAAGCAGCGGAAGCCAATGATATAAATAAGGCGATGCGATATGTGGATTTCAGCGCCTCAAACCATGAATATGTCGTTGAGATGAGAAACAAATTTTTGGAAGATGATTCTGAAGATATTGAGGATGCAGATGAATGGGACAGCTGGAAAATTCTGTCTGTAAAACCCCGATCAGCTTTCGATTCAGATGTGAAAGAGTATGTAGGTTATTACGATGAGATTTACGAAAAATACGATATGATCGCGGAAGACTTTGCCCTTGTCGAATATGAGTTCACGTACCACGAAGACGGTGAGGAGGAAACCGATACCGGGGAAGTTCTGATGGTCCAGATCCGCGGTAAATGGTATATATCCTTGTTCCCCGCGTTCGCCATGTTCGATGACTGGGACTGGGGCGACGACTGGGACTACGATTGTTGGTACTGTGATGACGAAGGCTGTTTCTTTTGCGACGATGACTGGGGCAACGACTGAGATAGTTGATCCCCCCACTGGGATCATGGAAAAGACCGCCGTTAGTTAGGTGCGGGAGAATGTGTTCCAACACAAGGTATGGCAAAGATGGAACCAGTTTAGCATATCATCCCTAAGAGGGTTTTCTCCTCCCAACTCAGTATGATCTGGAAGGCGGTGCCCAGATCCGTTTAGCAAATATGTTTCCATCTATTGGAACATTAGTACATGATCTGCATGGAAATCTCACCTTTCCTCTATGGAATTGTTGGATTAGAAAACGCCTTGAATGTCCGGGGATTTTCGGGAGAAAAGAGATTTTGGGAAGGGGTTTTACGATCTCTCTTACCTCACCAGGCCGAAGCACGAGAGGTGGTTCGAGAGGTCGTATGCGTTTTTCGGTATCTGCTTTTTTTGTTCCATGATACTAGTAGGGCGCAGGTAGTATATATATTATATTGAATTTTGAATTTAATAACCTGAGAAGGAAGGATGATATGTTCAACCGTGGAGTTGAACCTCGATATATTTGGTTATAGACCTTACTTTCTGATCCCCTGGTAAGGATATCCTGTCTTTTGATTCCCCACAGATATCAGATATCGTCCATATCCGGGAAAGGTTCGTCGTAGTCATCTTCCATGTCCGGAAACAGGGACTCTTCCTCCTCTGGCGATCCTTCTTCATCCCATGCCATGGAGCCTTCCTCGTCCCAGTCTATGGAATCTTCATCGTCGAAGTAATCGAATTCTTCATCCGGAACATCCTCCTCTTCCTCGGGGGTCTCCTCTTCATCCGTCTTCCTGCGTCTCATCAGGATCACTATCAGGATTATCAGTATGATGATCAACAGGATTATGAGCCAGCAGAACTTTTTGAGGGTTTCCATCAGGGTATCATCATCTTCTTTCTCATCATCATCATCATCATCATCATCATCATCGTCATCATCGTCGTCATCATCATCGGCGAGAACGACCACTTCCACCGTATCATCCCTATCATCAGATGATACACTGAGAATGAACGTGCCTTCTTCCGTGGGGGTCCAAGTGAAGGAACCCGTGTGCTCCCCACCGGGTTCCAGTGTGATCCCTTGGTGAACATCCTCTTCCATACCGCCAACCCTGAACACCAGGTCCTGGGTACCTTCTTGTCCTCCGATGTTTCTTACCATGTATCGAAGGGTGACCTCAGTGCCCACCCGGACCTCGTCTGGTTCGTATTCCAAGATATCCACCGTTAAGAAAGGCGTGTCGGGTGTACCCATCACGGTGACGGTGATGGAATCACTATGGTCATCGCTGGATACCTGGAGTGTGTGATTACCTTCTCCATCGGACACCCACGTGAAAGAGCTACTGTAAGTTTCGCCCGGTTCCAGTGTAAGGTCTGCAAGAA
>SLLU01000091.1 GCA_007133925.1 Candidatus Halarchaeoplasma halalkaliphilum
ACCTTAGTTCCCATGATGATAGTATTCTTTGGAGTCCTGCGTTTATCCCGATTCGCACACAGGGAAAGCACCGACACCTTTTACAACGGTCTTCCAGTCCCCGCCATGGCCCTCATGCTGGTACTTCTCATATCCCTCCTTGGATCAGAAATGCCCTTTGTGGTATTGACGGTGGCGGTGATACTATCTTCAATGCTGTACTCCACCCTTCCTTATCCCAAACTGAGAGGGAGGAGATGGATGCTACCAGGTATGGTGATGCTCACCCTGGCACTCTTCGGGGAGATATTTGCGAAAATTAGTTATTCCTCGGGACCCATACTCCTCCTAGCCGCCCTTGTTATGTGCGCAGTTTACATAATGGTGGGACCAATAACGGTTGGATACAGATGGATAGGAAAGCAGAACGTATAGGCGAGGAATACTTTCGATGCAGTGACAGGGAACGGACGGCCTTTGAACTAGGTATCAAACTCGGGGCCCTTTTTCATCAGTTCGTGGGTGCCCCGGTGAGCAAGAGGAACATGGATGTGCTTGAACGGGCTATCGAGAAGACCATAGAGAGTCAGGCGTTCGTGACCCGTGTGGAAGTCCACATCGACCCCCGGGGATACCTGGAATCCAGCGATTCGGTGTTCCATGAGTACACCACCCTTTCAGGAGATATGATCGATGCAAAGGTGGAACTGGAATACAAGGGGATCAAAGCCCAAGGGCGGCTCAGATACGTTGAGGAACTGGATTACCCGTTGATGTACATAGAATCCTTGGGGTGATCCATAAATAGGTTTTTTAATCAGAAGCACTATTAGGGGTTAGATAAGATGGCAAGAAGTTTAAAGATAGGTATAAGTGGTTCTCTTGGAATCGGTAAGAGCGATACGTTGAAGAGGATAATCGACATGCTCTCCGAAGAAGGCATATCCGTGGGAGGTATGCTGACAGAGCCCATATTCGAAGACAATAGACAGGTTGGATTTCAGGTCATGGATTGGTGCACCAAGGAGAAGGCGGTGTTCGCACACCTGTTCATAGATACTTCCTTGACCGTTGACGGATATAATGTGGATCTGGATTCCCTGGAACAGGTGGGTGTGAAGGCCATAGAGCGGGCGTGTAAAGATGATGACGTTGTACTGGTGGATGAGGCCGGAAAGATGATGGTCAAGAGCGACAAATTCAACGAGACCGTTAAAGATGCCCTGGATATGGACAAACCAGTCATTCTGACCTTCCACAAGAAATCCCGGAACCCCCTGCTTCAGGATGTGAGGCGCAGGGACGATATCCGGATACTGGAGCTCACCGAGGTGAACAAGGAACTTTTACCCTACAAAGTGGTGGAGCTCATCAAAGAGGAGATGAAGAGCTGAAGGACGTGAAATACGTCTCTGTTACGGAGGGTGAGACCCGTCTCATGGTGTCCCCCCATCGGCCCGGTAGGGGTCCCAGGGGCATCGGCAAGGACGTTTTCTACAACCCGGCCATGGAGTTGAATCGGGACATATCCATAGCATTTCTGAAAGCGTGGGGTGTCGGTGACAAAAAGGTACTGGACGGCATGGCCGCCTCGGGTGCCCGGGGGGTCAGGATTGCCAGGGAGAGCCATGCAGGTGAAGTGGTCATGCTGGACCTGTCGTCTGATGCGGTGGACCTGATCCAAAGGAACATTGATTTTACTGATGTCAAAGCTCAAGTTCACCGTGACTCAATAGAGAATCATATACTGGAGAACCGGTACAGGTACGACTACATTGACATAGACCCCTTCGGGACGCCTGTTCCCTTTTTCACCATCCCTGCAAGGTTCGTCTCTAGGAACGGTGTCCTGGCTGTGACCGCGACGGATACCGCCGTGCTCTGCGGTACATACAGGGAGAAATGTGTACGTCGATACTCCGCTGTACCGGAGAACAACTGGTGCTGTCATGAGATAGGCCTGCGAATACTCATAGGCTACTGTGTCAGGGAAACCGCCAGATACGACCGGGGGGCAGAACCCCTCTTGTCTTACTATGACGGGCATCACTTTCGAACTTATCTTTTGATAAGAGAAGGTGCCAAATACGCCGACGGTTCCCTGTCCTCGCTAGATAATTACCGGTTCTCGAATTTTTCATGGGAACCGGACGGACCCACCGGTCCTCTTTGGAGCGGTCCCCTTTTCAATCGTGATATACTCTCCGGACTCCAGCCCCTGGGCAAATTAAACCAGGAACTCATAGACACGTGGTCCTCGGAATGTTCTCTTCCTCCCTTCTTTTACGATACTAACGTGCTGGGCAGCCACACTGGCCGGTCTCCCCCTGCCCTAAAAAAGCTCATATCCGAGCTGGAAGGTGAGGGTCACGGGGTTTCACGAACCCATTTTTCCCCCACGGCCTTCAAAACCGAGGCGGATGCCTCTAGCGTTCTGAGGTCCTTCGACCGAGCCTGTGCCGGTACTCGGTGACGGGACACTTTTCTGTACAGCTCCCGCAGGCCGTACACTTCTCGGTACGGATGTTGATACCTCCGTCCAGATATAGTGCGTCCTCGGGGCAGGCCGCCACACATACACCGCATTCACTGCAGTACTCCAGCCGCATGAGTATTTCCTTCTTTTTGTCTTCTTTTCCCCCAAGGACCTTGAGCATGGGCTCCAGACGTGGGTGATTATCGGGGGCTGTGAAATCGCTTGGCGGATCCTCACAGTCCATTTCCAGCATATCCTTCAGTTCAACGGGTACCTTCAACCACCTCCACATGCCCAACTTTGTCCACTCCGTCGGCAGTCCCTTCCTTTTTCCGTACCCTTCTATGAGCTCCGTGAACCTATGGTATCCAGGATACTCTTTTTCCAGTATGTCCAGCTCCGCCATGTCCGAGGCCGGGCAGACCCAGCACCCTATCCTTTCGAATCCCTTTTCGTACCAGGGATTGTAACAGGCATCTTTCATGAACAGATAGAGCCAGACGTGCAGGGAGGTCCACTCCTGTATGGGCGATGCTCCCACCTGGCCGGGTACCCATGGATTCGTCCATGTTGCACCGTGCTCCATTCGGTTCTGGGACTCGTAGCGCCTTTGACCTATGAAGGAAAGGAGGCCATTCGGGAAGTGCTCCTTGATCAGCAGTCCCGTGGGGCCCAGTTTGCAGGTCTTGCAGCACCATCTGTAATCCCTGGCGGATGGTCCGAAATGTTCCGCGTTGTTCCAGTATCCGTCCCGGGAATCCGCCTTGATGAGCTTTAAACCGTGCTTTTTCACAACGGTATCCACATTTTCCAGGGTCTCCGGCAGTTCTATCCCTGTGTCAACGAAGAGGAGATCCGCTCGGAGCCCCGCTTCCAGGGTGAGGTGCAGCACTGCCAGGGAGTCCTTGCCGCCGCTGTAGGAAACGGCGTAAGGAAGCCCGCTCTGTTCTATCTTGGACCGTATAAAATTAACCGCATCTCTTTCCCTTCGCTCCAAAATGGTTCTATTGGCCTTGATCACATCGTCCCACGTGCTCTCTCTCCTACTCATGGGGTCTTCCGATACCTTCCATCTCACCTTCACCCC
>SLLU01000132.1 GCA_007133925.1 Candidatus Halarchaeoplasma halalkaliphilum
CCGGGACAGTTCCAACAGGTTTTCTGCGAGTTGTGATGTGGATCAGCGATAAATACCACCTTCTATAAGTCCCCTCACGTCTTCCACCCTGGGGTTATTAGGTAGCTCCGAGTCGCTACAGTACAGGAATGCATCATGTTCGGTGTGCTTCCCCCGGAATATATTCTCTTCGAAGAGGGCATCATATTTCAAAGTCCCTTTCAGATTGTAACCTGATTCGGGTACGAGGATTATATCCGGGGCCCGGTCTATTTGATCCCCGTGGTACACCTCCTCCGTGAGCAAGACATTTTTGATGACCCGTTCCCCACCGCACCTCATATCCTTGAAAAGGATTGTGAGTTCTTCCAGGAGATCTTCTGGTGAACACACCTCGCCCCGGGGATATCTGCCTCCATGGTTCAGATACACCCTACCCGGGTCCAGTACGAAGGCCTTGGTCCCGCTGGCCATGTTATCGTAACCCCTGTCGGGCCGGTCGCCCATCATGAGGTATCCGGCATCCTGAAGCAACCAGTTTAGGTTCACGCTCTTCTTGATGGGTTCCATACCGTGGTCCGAGAGTAAAATGATCCTGTCTTCCTCCCTGGTCTCCTTGATGATATCCCCTATGATCCTGTCCACCTGTCCATAGTACTCGAGGAATTGTCCATGATACTTGTGAGACTCATCATGGTATGCGTCTATGAGAAAATGTCCAAGGCGGTCGGAACCGGTGAAGACCACCATGAAACAGTCCCATCTCTCCCGGAGATACTTCATGCACACCCTTTCTCTCTTCATCAGTGTATCGAACAAATCTTCCAGGAACAGGTCCATGGATCTGTGGGCCAGGGCGGAATCCACGTCTATCTTGTAACCACTCCTCTCCAGATACGGGAGTATCTCTTTGGGATAGACCGATCTTGAAAGGTCCAGGGAAACGAAGCCAGAGATGAATGTACCGTTTATATCCGGGGCGGGATACATGGCGGGCACGTTGAGTATGACATATCTTTTTTCCCGGTCTTCCCAGAAGGGAGACGCCCTGAGGGAGCGTCTGTCGGGGAAGGAAAGTGTGTAGGTGCCCTCTATGAGGTCTGTGAACCCGTATATGCCGTGTTCACCTGGGTTTTTTCCGGTGACTATGCTGGACCAGTTGACATTTGAAACCTCCGGGACCGCTGAATGCATCTTGGAGAAATTACCTCTGTCTTTAAGGGCGGCAAAGTTCGGCATGTACCCCTTATCTGATAGCTCATCCATGATACCAAAGGGTACTCCGTCGATCCCGATTACAACAGTTCTACCGGCCATGATCACCTTACTGATAAGCCCATATGGTATTTATCCATTTTCGTTTCATATGGATCAACCCTTTCGGAAAAATATGCAAATATTTAAATCACCGCCGGATTTAACCGGGAAGTGGTGGACAACCATCGAGATCCAAGGATACACACCGGAACTAGATGACCCTAGCCACGAACCGGCAAGCCCCGAAGAGGATGCAGCATCATACGATTCCGAGCTGGTAGGCAGATCCCTCGGTAAGGTGGGCAAAGGTGCGGGCGTCCTGTTCGTGGGTACGATACTGGGTATCTTTTTCAACTTCCTGGCACGTCTGGTGATCGCAAGGTACTTTTCCCCGGAAGAATACGGTATATTCAACCTTTTCCTGACCTTTCTGACCATATTCGTGGGCATCGGTATGCTGGGGTTGACCAACGGTATCAGCCGCTTCATAGGTTATTATATGGGTTCGGGCGAGAACAAGAAAATCAAGACCGTGGAGGGCTGGGGCCTTTTGCTAGGGGTCATCAGCGGCATCCTTTTCGGTTCCATCCTTTTCTTACTGGCACCGGAGATAGCACCCATCTTTTCCGCTGAATCGGAATTCGAGAATTATCTAAAGATAGCCGCGGTCACCATTCCCTTTTACGTGATCTTCCGATCCATACTGTCCGTATTCAGGGGACATCAGAGGACAAAAGAGAACATTCTATTCTACAGCTTCGGCAGGAACACCCTGTTCCTGATAATGTGTTTGGCGGTGGGTGTATTTGCCTTTCCCTTCGCCGGAGTTATCTGGTCCATGTTCCTGGCTACGGTGATGATGACCCTGGTATCCTTTGCCTATTACTTTCTGAAACATCCATCCATATCTGTGAGATCAGGAAGGTTCACCTTCGACACCTCCGTGGGCAAGCGGATGCTGATGTTCTCCTTGCCCTTGGTACTGGTTGACCTGATGTACCAAGTAATGGGGTGGGCCGATACCCTTATGATCGGTATCTTTCTCAACCCCGATTCCGTGGGCTTTTACAACGTGGCCAAACCCCTTTCGGTATTCATATCTGCTGGGCTAAGCATAACCATCTTTATTTACACACCCCTGGTAGCAGGACTTTACGCCCAGAAAAAATTCAGAGAAAATCGCATCATCTTCTCGGTCCTCACGAAATGGGTATGCTTCATGACACTGCCATTCTCCATGATCCTATTCCTCTATTCCAGGGAGGTGGTCAACGTGTTCGGCTCTGCTTACCATCCGGCAATCGTGCCCCTCCAGATCCTTGTAATAGCCTATTTCATCAACAATCTCATGGGACCCAACGGAGCGACACTGACTGCCTATGGCAAGACCAAATTCTTGATGTACGCCACATGCTTTGCGGCAGCTTTGAACATAGTGTTGAATATAATCTTGATACCCCGATTTGGAATCGTTGGGGCCGCAGCGGCTACAGCCTTATCCGTGGTGTCCATGAACGTGATCAAGGGTTTGAAACTGTACTCCATGAGCGGCGTTCATTCCATGAGTGCCAACAACCTAAAACCCGTGTTCTCCACGGTTATCTCGGGAACATTGCTGGTCATGGGACTGAAGCTTACCCCATTACCCGGCCTGGTTCAGGCCGCGATAGCCCTTGTCGCCATAACTCTCCTGTTCCTGGTCATGCTTGTTCTCACAAAGAGTTTGTCGGACGAGGACCGTGATCTGATCAAGATGCTCGAGGCAAAAACCGGTATCAAATTGCTGTTCTTCAAGAAGATGCTGGACCGCTATACCTGAGTCAACGATGAGATGGTCCAATCTTTAAATACTCCCATGGGCATACCCGTTAGATGCCTTTATTAACACCCTTCCAGGCCGCAGTGGGTGGCGTCTGTGTCATACTCATATACGGTATCGTTGTGGAGAAACATTATGTCAGCAAGAGCACGGTGTTCTACAACATACTCTCACTTCTGCTCTTACTGGCCTCCATAGAGCTTCCCATAGCGGTACTTGCGGGGATGATATTCTACATGATACTGGGATTTGTTGTGATGAAAGCCCACGCCAAATTTCTCTTTCCGGCCTTCGGCTGCAAGACCTTCGGCGCCCTGGCACTGGTACTCATACTTCAGGGTGAGGGATTCTTACCTTATTTGGATGGAAGGGACATCACAGAGACTTTGATCGTACTGCTGATATTCTGGATACTGACCGCTCTTATGGTAAATCTGCTGGGATACCTATACAAAAAGTATCTGTGAA
>SLLU01000017.1 GCA_007133925.1 Candidatus Halarchaeoplasma halalkaliphilum
GAACACCCATCCTCTCCGAGGCATGCTCGAATATCCTGCGATCCGGCTTTCTTATACCTATCGCCTCTGAATATACCTCCACCTCGAACTGTCCCGAGAGACCCAGGCTAACAAGTTTTTCCCTCTGCACATCCTTGGAACCGTTGGATATTATGCCGATACGGTAACGAGCCATGGTCCTCTCTATGACATCCTTCACTTCCGGGAAACCGGCTCTCATGGTTGGATATATACGGTAGAACAGGGAGGTGAATTCCCGTGAAAGTTCCGGATCCAGGCCCAGTGCTTTCAGGACCATCTCGCTCCTTTCCTCCCTTACTACATCTATGGGAACGCCCCTGTTGAAATCCTCCAGGGCGAGCCTGTCAGCCCTTGAGAATTCCTTTATAAGAACTTCCTCCCGGATCCCTTCGAACATTTCGCTGGTGCCGCATATCTCCTTCAGGGCCATCACATGGGCCAGCTTCTGGTCGAAGAGTGTCCCGTCGATATCGAACAGGATGACGTCTATGTGGGTTTCCATGCATCACGATGGACAGCCGGTCTAAATAAGGGTTGCGCACCACCCGGTATTTGTATCCCAGAAGACCCTCTGATGTTCATCCCTTTTGGGATACTAATCCAGATTAGTACTAATTCAAATTAGTATGTAGATCCGGATGTCAAGACGATCCCCAGAAGGGGTACCGACCAATCTTTACCTCAGTACTCAACCCTCCATACCACGCTTTGTTCGTCTCCGTTGTAGAGCCAGTAGCCTCTGCCGGGGTGGAGCGAAATGGTATGGAACTGATCTTTTGGGAAATAGGCAACATTGTATTCCGCGGTGGCATCGAACAGACCTAACCGGGATATTTCTCCAGGAAGAGTATCAATGGAATTCATGGCCATCCCGGAGGGGAAGCCGACCATATTCCAGCCAGGGTAGAGCGTGATATCCGTATATATGGGCCTGTAGCCCTCCACGGACAGGGTTATGTCCTCAGTGACCCGGACCCACATGCCCATGGTGTGGTCCCATGTTTGGAGCGTGTTGTAACGTTCCGGTCTTCCGGGTACGTATGTTAGCCATTCGTCCGGGGACGCACTGTAATGCATCACCCGGTCGTAACTGCCGTCTATGTCCGAGAGGATGGATACCAGGGACGTATCTGCCACCTCTATGTTGAAGGAAACGAAGTTCCAGCCATCAGCTGCACCTCCCCCGTACAATTGAATATCAAAGGTTTCCGTCTGTGCCCCGGGTTCCTGTACCGAATGGGAGTTCTGCTCCTCCAATCCGTTGATCCCCACTGCACGAACCACGTACCACCAGAAGATATCGTCTGCCATCCCTTTGTACATATCAAGATGATAGTAAACGGCGGACCCATCAGCTTCTATGCTGTCTACCAGCGTGCTCCCATCCCACGGCCCGCTCTGGAATTCCGACCGGTATATGTTGTAATGGCTTACACTGTCAGGATCTTCAAGGCTGGCACCCCATGTTATCAGGTTATGTTGATCGCCATCGGGATCTTCCCTCGATATGCTTACTCGATCTATCCATATCTCACCGGAAGCAGTATAGTCTGCCCAAGAAGAATCCCCGACGGCTTCAAGGTGCATCCTTGCCCTGACAGCGTCCACGTCTCCCTGGGGCTCATATGTCTGTTGTAATTCGATCCAATCGGTATCCCCCAGATGATCTCTGCTTGTGTCCGTGAGAACACTCTGCCATCCCGATACAGTATCGTGGACCAGTATCTCCACGGCTGCATGATTTATATGGGTCTGCCAACCCCCCCAGCCGGAACCGAAAACAAGGTTCTTTCTGAAGGTTACACCCACGCTAAGCTCCTGGGAGGTTGGAGAGATATCCTGCTGCCAGTAGGAATCCTCGGTTGATACACTACCTTCCCCGGTGGCTTCGGCGGTGATGTATATGGAACCACCGTCCATTTGATAGAGACTGTCCCACCTAGCATCCCCGTCATCTTCCAGTCTGGTGAGGGTCCATGGATCATAATCGTCCTGGAATATACCGTTGGTCACCGATTCCATGACATCGTAGTGCCGCACATCCAGACTTGAAGGAGGTGCGGGCGGGATCCCTTCTATGGTGAATACATGATCCGATACATCTTCTGCTATCCTCCCCGAATTATCACGTACCCTTATGCGCACCATACACTGGGAGCTGTGTACGTTGGGGACCGCCCAGGTGAAACTACCAGTGTCCGCGATGCCGGATACGATGGTTCGCCACTGTGCATCATTATCTGTCCTGTACCAAAGGTTGATGGAATGTATTGGATCGTTACCTTGATTTGTATCCCAGGTGATGGTCTCCTCGATTCCTGCGGAGAATACTTCGCCACCGTTGGGTCGTGTCAGGGAGATCTCGGGTGGATCGCCTTCCAATGTTATCTCTATGTCTCGCCGATGACCCCACTCACTGCCTATGGAAAATGTATCCGAAAACGTACCCGCGGATATGGAAAAAGTATCTGTGAGCGTGTACCCATCCTCCACAAGATTACCGAAGTTGAGTTCGTAGTAACCGTTTCCATCCGTATCAATGGATAAGCTCTCACCGGTGTTGGTGTTCTCGATGGTGATTGAAAGGCCAACCACGATATTGCCCAACTGATCTTCTGCCTGGCCGTAAACGAGGTATGGGATGGGCGGGAAGAGATTAACGGTACCGTCACCCAGATCCGTATCCGCCACTCTGCACTGATATATCAGAGAATCGTCAACGTCATTGTTGATGGTCATTATCAAGCTGGGGTCAGGATAGAAACCGGCCATCCCTGAGCCTCCGGTGTACAGTTCGTACACCAGACCGTGGGCTCCCAATGCATGATAAGCCCAATCCGCGGCCCCACCTGAGGCACTGTATCCGATGACCTCCCCAGGCTGACCATACACGTAATGGGAATCCGGATCCCCATGGAGAGTGGTCAAAGACGTCATGTGCGATGCCATCCCCCGGTACCATGTATCATGGGGGGATGGGGCGGTTGTGTACATATTGGGTATGAGTAATGAATAGTGATGGCTGTGTATGTTCTGGTAAGACTGCACGTTCCTTGAGATCATGAACTCACTTAGATATTTGTTCTCGTACTCCGAAAAGGGTGCTTCACCATGATATACATCAGAACCGGGATTCCCGCTCGAACCCCCTCCGGCCCAGTTGATATCCCAGTTGCGGTTGAGGTCCACACCGACACCTCCGGGTGGTGTGGATTCGTTCCTGTTCTTTCTCCATTCATTCCCACGGCCGTTATCACCAAGCGTTCCGTTGCCATCGAATATGTATCCGTCGGGGTTCTGCATGGGCATTATGTTAACCACACGGTTGTTGAGCAGCCAGTATATGGTCTCGTTGGTCTCGTACTCGGTTAGGAGCCTCCACATCAGATAGGACGCAACCTGAACACTTGACCATTCCCGGGCGTGCATGGCGGCATCTATGACTATCTCGGGCTTATCTTCTACCTGCTCTTCACTGGATGTGATCTCCA
>SLLU01000136.1 GCA_007133925.1 Candidatus Halarchaeoplasma halalkaliphilum
ACTATGGCCACCCGTGGCATGGGCATTTCCGCCTTGTAAGAAATATCCTTGACGATGTTGAAAAGCCTGGGATTATCGTGCTCCTCTATTATCTGGGCCCTGTACATTCGCAGTATTAGCTTGTCACTGTAGAAATAAACAACCGTGTTCATTATGGCTGCAAGGGAAAGAAAGATCAAGGTGCCCAATATCCAGTTACCCATGAAGATCTCGCCTATGAGAAATCCTATTGCAAGGAATATCATGGCCAACAGACCAAATAGTCCCATGGTTTTTGCGATATATCCCATATGACCAAATCTACATTCGGAGGGTAATAAACCTTTCCCTAGCCGAGTTTTTCGAGCTCAAACATACATTCATCACAGGGTAAGTCTTTAATATAATTCCCATATTCCTATGGCTTGAATGAAACACAGGGCGATCAAGGGGCACCATGTTGACACTGATTCGGGTTTCTTACCTACATACCGGAGGCATTTGGGATGTACTCCATAGCCCGCCTATCCATCGGTCTGGCATTCCTGCTGGTGGCGTCTGCATCTGACCTGAGGACCCGAAGGGTCCCGGACCAGTTGTGGATCGTGCTATCCGTCATTTCCATGGGCATATTGGCCGTGGAGATGTACTCACAAGAGGCACCTCTCCTCTATTTTCTCATATTCGTTCCCATCGTTTTCTTTCTCTGTGAGGCCTTCCTGGAGGTCCCGGAACTACTTAACGAATCCGGAATCAATCCTTTGGGCATAGTCTGGCTCCTCATCCCCGTGATATCCCTGGGGATATTGATAGGAACATCATCAGGTGAAACGGATATATGGCCGCTTATTGCCATTCCCATCATGATGTTCCTTGCCATGGTGCTCTACTATCTGCGTATACTTTACGGAGGTGCGGATGCCAAGGCAGTGATGGTCCTGGCCATACTGGTTCCATACTACCCTGTCATAGAAGGCATCACTAATTACGGGGGAACTTCCGAGATGATAGATGCCATGGGATACCTGTTCCCCTTTACCCTGGTGGTCCTGTTGAATTCTTCTTTGATACTGATATTTCTCCCGGTGTTCTACCTTATCCTGAACTTGAAGCGAGGTCACATTGGATTTCCCCGGATGTTCTTTGGTTACAAAACGGAAGTCAAAAGGGCCAGAAAGTCCTTCGTTTGGCCCATGGAATACCTTGAGGGGGGTAAAAGGAAGATACGTCTCATGCCCCGGGGCACGGAGAAAGAGATCTACGATAGTTTCCAGGAAGAAGAGCTCATATGGGTCACCCCCAAGATCCCATTCATAGTACCCATGTGCGTGGGATTTGTCGTGTCTTTTTTGGTCGGTAATCCCCTCATGCACGTTCTGTAGAAAATAATTTATAAGATGAAATCAACTATCTAATAAAGTTTTTCGAAAAGTTTATATACTGCGGCCACACTTGTGTATCCAATCTGAAGAACCGCTATCATCACATGGAGGTCTGTAATTATGCGAATTCAAGGTAAAGTCCACGCCATCTCCAGCAGAGGGGAACTTATCGCTCGCTTCCCAACCCACATACCTGAAAAAACAGTTGTAGTCGACAACAGGAGAAACGCCGTTGGCAGGGTATCTTGGATCTTCGGACCGGTGCTATCTCCCTATGTGGAGATCACCTGCTCAAAAACCATGAAGAGGCCTTTGACAATGATGGATAGACCCGTATTCGTGGAGGAAGATTAGAATGAATGAAGATTTTAACGACCGTGGTAGAGACCGGATAGAAAAAACTGATGAATGCCCTGAATGTGGTAGCAAACATCTTGCACAGGATTATGACCGGGGTGAACTGGTCTGCGAAGAGTGCGGACTGGTGGTGGATGATCAGTACGTGGACGAGGGGCCCGAATGGAGGGCCTTCGATATGCAGCAGGAGCAGAGCAGAGCCCGCACGGGAGCACCCATGACCCAGATGGTACATGACAAAGGACTTTCAACGGGTATCGATCAATCCAACAGGGATTCATACGGAAGGTCCATCCCCAGCAAGAAAAAGGCGCAGATATATCGGTTGAGGAAGTGGCAGAGGAGGATAAGGGTTTCCGATGCAACGGAACGCAACCTTGCCTACGCCCTCACCGAACTGGATCGCATGGCCTCAACCATGGGCCTGCCCAAGAACATACGGGAGAGCGCAGCGGTGATATACAGAAATGCGGTGAAGAAGAACCTGATACGGGGCAGGAGTATCAACAGCGTGGTGGCTGCCTCGCTCTACGCGGCATGCAGAAAGGCCAACGTGCCCAGGACACTGGACGAGATCGCCGAGGCCACGTCTTCCGATAGGAAGGAAATAGGACGAACTTACCGCTTTTTGAGTAGGGAACTGGTACTCAAGCTCAAACCCACACGTCCCGAGGAGTATCTCGGCCGTTTCTGCAGCGAACTTGGCCTTTCGGGTAAGGTGCAGAGAAGGGCGGATGAGATAATAAAGAAGGCGGAGAAGAAGGAACTCATATCTGGGAAGGGTCCCACCGGGCTCGCAGCGGCATCCATATACATCGCGTCCATACAGGAGAATCAAAGACGTACCCAGAGAGAGGTGGCCGATGTGGCCGCGGTCACAGAGGTGACCGTCAGGAACCGGTACAAGGAACTGGTGGACGTTCTCAATCTTGACGTGGAGGTCTAGGAGCAGGTCAAATTTATATATATGTTATCGCTAAACACCTTCTGTGATAAATTTGGAGAAAAAGGTGTTCGTACAGGACCTGTTTGAAGGGCAGAGTGTTAGGGATCAGTTCGCAGTCAGGGATAAACAATCTCCCAAGGAGTATTCCAGAGGTTGGTTCTTCAGGCTGAAGGTGGGTGACAGGACCGGGGACATTCCTCTGGTTTACTGGGGAGGATCCGATAAAGGGATGCTGGAAGAGCTGTACGATTTCATAAAGGTAGGCGATG
Organism: Candidatus Halarchaeoplasma halalkaliphilum; assembly: GCA_007133925.1. GTDB lineage: Archaea > Thermoplasmatota > Thermoplasmata > Halarchaeoplasmatales > Halarchaeoplasmataceae > Halarchaeoplasma > Halarchaeoplasma halalkaliphilum. The sequence goes on from SLLU01000136.1 coordinate 2,934, forward strand.
TACTGGAAGTGGAGGGCGCTGTAACGTCCTACCGGGGAGACCCCCAGATATCCGTCAACCCCGACGAGTTCCACAAACTCCGCCGGGCGGACATGACTACCGTTGACCCATCCCATTACATGCCAACCACCAAGAGGGATGTGGAGGAGATGTTCCAGGAGCTTATAGAGTTCGGAGAGGGGATAGAGGACGAAGGATTGCACGACCTTGTGATGTCCTTCCTGGAAGACGAAGATTTCGTAGAGGGGTTCAAGAAGTCTCCATACAGCAAGTACTACAGCAACAACTACCTGGGAGGACTTCTGGAGCACACTCTGGATGACGTGAGATTGTCATCCTGCGTTGCAGATATCTACCCTGAATTAAATCGGGACCTTCTGCTCACATCAGCCATAGTACATGATTTCGGAAAGGTTTACGAATACGAGCATTTCACATCCATCCAACTGACCACAGAGTCTCGCCTCATAGGGCATACGGTGATATGTGAGCGGGTCATCAGAGACCGAACCAAGGAGATAAGCGGTCTGAGTGACGAACATATCCTGAAACTGAGTCATATCATACTTTCCCATCACGGTGACTACGAATGGGGCAGTGCCAGGAGCCCCCGGATGGAAGAGGCGGTGGCACTGCATCACATAGACCTTCTGAACGTAAGAATGAGGGGTTTCATACAGGCCAAGGAAGAGGTGGATGAAGGAGATGAGGAGATGGTTTACGTTTCAAAGGAAGGTGTGAGACGCCCCATATTCAAAGGATAAATATTTATTACTAACCCGGTTCTGGCCGAAAACTGACTGCAAATGGTAACCGACGAAAGAGAAAACAAAAAAATCCCTTGCCACTGTTCCCACTGTGGGGGGGACCTGTCCTCGTCCCATGAGAAGTGCCCTCAATGCGATACCGATGTATCCTTGATGGTATCCCGGATGGAGCAGAGGTTCGTGGGGCACAGGAGCGACAGGGTGACCCATCAACCAGTGAGGTCCGGAAGAAAAGTGATTAGGAAGTTGAAAAAAACGGGTGATCGGGGCCTTCAGAAAGAAGAGGGTTGGAAAAAAGATCGCACACACCATGAAGAGGTCCTCGAAGACATGTTGGGAAAGGTGGATGACAAGACCTTCGAGTTGAGGGGTACGGACAACGAGCACGTGGTGGACAACATCAAAAAATTCGCATCCCTTCTCAGCGAATCCATGGTGTCCTATCACATAGAGTTCAGCTACACCTGTCCCTCGTGCATGATCAAGGTCACCGAAGACTGCAGTAAATGTCCCGGGTGCGGCGTACTGTTCGAGGATTAATCTTTTATCATTCAATCACCTTACACTCTCCATCATGTTCGAAACAAGGGTGCTTTCCGGAAGGTTTGCGGGAAGGGAACTGAGGGCAATGAAATGCGATCCCAGGGGAATAGAGATCATGTCACCCAAGGCAGAATATCTTCTGGTCAAGGCCAGGGGATTGGATCCCAGGGGAGCGAACATACTGAAACAGGAATGTCTAGCGGCCGGTGCGGAAGCGGCGGTGTCCTGGGCTGCCCTGTCCCTGTCCGGGGAACCCAGCGATGTTATCATCATGGGGAACCTGTCCCAGTACGAAAGGATACTCCGAAAGTTGAATGAGCAGCCCTTCGGTCTTTCCCAGCTTTCCGGTGAGATAAGGATGGCTCTAAAGCATTTTGAAAATCCCAAGGAGCCTCCCGTATCCGGAAAGGGGACACGGATCATGGGCATACTTAACGTGACACCTGACAGCTTTTACGATGGTGGAAGTTATTACGACACTCACAGCGCGGTCCAGCGTGGGTTGAGCATGGCCCAGCTCGGAGCGGATATCATAGACGTGGGGGGGGAGAGCACAAGACCCGGTAGCGCCGGGATCCCTGTGGAGGAGGAATTGAACAGGGTTATACCGGTCATAGAGAAATTATCCCGGGAGACCGATGTGTGTATAAGTGTGGACACTCAGGTTCCCGCGGTGGCGGAAAGTGCGGTCGATGCCGGGGCATCCATGATAAACGACATAAACGGTTTGAGGGGCCAAGGGATGTTGGAGACCGCTGCTACCCTGGACGTGCCCGTGGTGATAATGCACATGCAAGGAGTCCCCGGGACCATGCAGGATGCCCCTAGTTATGGGGATGTCATGGACGAGATATACGGTTTCCTGCTCGAAAGGGCTGCGAAGGCAGAGGAAGCCGGGTTTTCATCTGACAACATAATAATCGACCCGGGGATAGGGTTCGGAAAGACCTTTGAGCACAATGTGGAGATATTGTCCCGTCTGGAGGAGTTCAATTCCATGGGCTATCCCCTTCTGGTGGGTGCTTCCAGAAAGAGGTTTCTGGGGGATATACTGGGTAAAGGTGCGGACGGGAGGTTGTATGGCTCCCTGGGTATCGCCGCAGTAGCGGTACAGAAGGGCGTCAGCATACTGAGGGTACACGATGTGGGGGAAACCCTGGACGTGATCCGGACCGTGGAAGCATTGAAACGTGGTCCGTGAGATCGGTTTAAAGTACCCCACCAAACACTTTTATCCCTTCGGTCCATTGCATCTTTTTGATGGACGAAAAAAAGCTCACGTTGGATGTTATGGACCGGGGTGCCGTGTACTGTGACATAAGAAAGGAAAGATGGTACAGCACAGTCCTTAATCTTAAAGACGGCGTACCCGAAACGATCATACAGGGGGAAGAAGAAGGTGCCATGACCCGTGTGCTATACGGCAACGGCTGGGGTTATGTGGGCACCGCTGATATGTCATCCCTTGAAAGTGCCATGGACCGGGCGTTCATGATGGCAAAAAACAGCGATCCCCTGAGGAAACAGAAAACAGGACTTGCCCATGTGGATCCCCAGCACTCAAAGGTTATAATGCCTATGAAGGAGGATTTCAGGGACATAAGTCCCGAGGAGAAACTGGATTTTTTGAGAGATATCGAGGGTCATCTCAAGTGTGACTTCGTTAAATCCACGGATATACGCTACCGGGACACCCTGGTGAAAAAAGAGATAATCACCGGCGATGGTACCCACGTGGAGATGGAGATCCCCCGGACGGTCACCTACATGATCATCACGGGAAAGAGTGATACGGTCCAGATGGCAGTTCACGGTGTGGGTGGTACCGGCGGCTTCGAGATGAGCAGGAGTACTTACGATCATGTGGACACGGTGAAGGACATGCTTAAGAACCTGCTAAAAGCGAAAAGCCCCCCTTCCGGGAAGCTACCCGTGGTGATGGATCCCCACCTGACTGGAGTGTTCTCCCACGAGGCCTTCGGTCATGCGGCGGAGGGAGATCTGGTGGCCAGCGGTAACAGCTGTCTCAAGGGAAAGATAGGTGAAAAGGTCGCATCGGACATGGTGACCATAAAGGATGATCCAACCATGGATGGTTACGGGACCTTCCCCTTCGATGACGAGGGGACGAAGGCAAAGAACAGGATACTGGTTAAGGACGGTGTTCTCAACGATTTCATACTGGATCGTGAGAACGCATGGAAGCTTGGCATGGAGCCCAATGGCGGCGCCCGGGCGGAGGACTTCAGGGTGAAGCCCCTGGTACGGATGAGCAACACCATACTGGAGCCCGGGGATATGCACTTCGAAGAGCTCATCGAGGGCATCGATCGTGGAATCTATGCAAAGTCCACCAGCGGGGGGCAGGTGAGCCCCGCCCAGGGCACCTTCCAGTTCAACGCCCAGGTGGCGTTCCTGATAGAGAACGGGGAGATAACACGTCCCCTACGCAACGTGAGTTTCAACGGGTTCACCCTGGAGACACTACAAAAGATTGTGGGGGTCTCCAAAGATTTCGAAACCGGGGTGGGTCACTGCGGAAAGGGCCAGAGCGCTCCGGTGACCGACGGTGGGGCGAATGTATTGATCTCCCAGGTAACGGTGGGTGGTAGAGAATGATAGAGGAAAGCGTGAAGAGCGCACTGGGACACCTTGCACGGCTGAATCTCCAGGGGGACGTTTACGGCGAAAGGTCACAGAAGGTTACCTTCAGCATCATGAACGGCGAGATAGCCGACAGTACGGAGTACGAGGACATGGGCCTGGGTATCCGTGTGATCAAGGACGGCAGGATCGGCTTCGGGTACTGCGTTCCCGGAAAGGAGAGGGAATGCATCCTGCGTGCGGCGGAACTGTCACGCCTCTCCGGGACGTCCGGTATAATCCTGCCGGAGGAACAGGGAATATGCAACGTGAAAACCTACGATGAGAAAGTTAGAAACGCTCTGGAAGACGGTATGGGCTCCGAACTGTGCGGGAACATGATAGATGCCGCGGTTTCCACCCACAAGGACATCATCCCCTCCCATGGAGGACTGTTCATGGGGTCCGGTACCCGGGTCATCGGTAACACCAACGGCATATTCCTATCCCAGGATTTCACCGCCATCGCGGGCGGTATCGCCGCATCCATACCCGGAGAAAGGACATCCCTAGTGGCATCGGAATCCAAATGTTCCCGACGGATGGACATGGATTTTGAGCACCTGGGTACGCTGGCGGGGGATAAAGTGCTTTCCATGAAGTCCAAGTCGGAGAATCCGTCTGATAAACTCCCTGTTGTCATGACCCCCCATGCCATGGGCATGCTCCTGTGGTTCGGCCTGATCCCCTCCTTCAACGGAGAAAACGTGAGGAAGGGAAAGTCGGTTTATCAGGGCCGGATAGACGAAAAGGTCGCCGGGGAAAACATATCCATCGTGGACGATCCTACCCGGGATTGGGGTATGGGCAGCTTTCCCTTCGATGACGAAGGGGTAGCAGCATCGCCGATCCCACTGATATCCCAAGGGTACCTCCGGCACTACTTTTACGATCTCAAGGAAGCGGCCAGCAGCGATACCATCAGCACCGGGAACGGCACCAGGGGCTCGTTCAAAACCCCACCCCAGATAGGGGACCGGAATATCATCATAACCGGAAAAAATCATCCGGTCCAGCAACTGACGGAGGGCAAAGTGATCCTGGTGGACGGGGTCATGGGCGCCCACACATCCAGTCCCGCAAGCGGTGACTTCAGCGTGGTGGCTAACCCGGCCTGGCTCGTGGAGGACGGGGTCAAACTCGGTCGTCTGGATGGTTTGATGCTCTCGGGAAATCTGCCCGGGTCCCTGGAGACCATGGTCCTGGGGGATGATTACGAGAAGCTCTACGACACCATAGGTTCCATGTCCATCAGGATGGAACTCCCATCCATCCGGCTCACGGATATCACTCACTCGGGTTGAACATGAGAGATATATTGAATCGCCTGGTGGACCGGAGCACCGCGGATCACGTGGAATTCAGATATCACAGGAGGGACCAGAAAAGGATAGAGATGGTAAAGGGAGACTCCGAGGAGGTGCATTCGTCCACCTACGGTGGGGTAGGAGTACGTGTGCTCGTGGATGGCGCATGGGGATTCAGCAGCACCAACAGGACCGATGAAAAAGAGCTCACGGACACACTCAGGATCGCCGAGGGCGCAGCCCGCTTATCCGCCAGGAATAAAAAGGAAAAGGTGGTTCTGGAAGACGACCTATCGCCTGTCCGGGGCACTTTCAGTGCAAAAGTGAATGACAGTGTTACCGGCTACAGTATAGAAGACAAGGTCAAACTGCTGATAGGTCTGGATCGTGAGATGATGTCTCACCCCGATATCGTATCCACCAGATGCCTGTGGAATGAGTTACAGGATGAGAAGGTGATAGTCAATGGCACCGGGACCGATGTAAGGATACTGGATGAAAAAGTCGAGTTCTACGCCATCGCCTATGCGGATCTAAGAGGTGAAAAGGTGGTGGGCATGGAGAGTCGGGGGGTCACGGGCGGCTGGAAAGATCTTTTTTCACGTAAATCACCCGGTGAAATGGCCCAGGATGCGGTTAAAACCGCTACCCAGCTACTAAAAGCCAAACATCCCAAAGGGGGCAACGCCACAGTGATTCTGAACCCCGAGCTGGTGGGTTTGATCTCCCATGAAGCCATAGGGCATACCGTAGAGGCGGATTTCGTCCTTTCCGGTTCTGTGGCCCAGGGTAAGATAGGGCAGAGGGTGGCCAGCGAACTGGTCACCATGGTGGACCACGGTAACGCCAGCCCCCATGCCGCAGGGTGGACACCGGTGGACGACGAGGGTACGCCTTCCCAGAGAACCGAGGTGATCAAGGATGGCATATTGAAGGAATACCTCTGTGACCGGGAAACCGCCTCCCTGCTTGGCATGACTCCAAAGGGAAATGCCAGAGCGTACGAGTACTCCGACCCACCCATAATCCGGATGACGAATACGTTCATAGAGCCCGGTGATCACCGTTTGGAAGAACTCATAGAGGAAACCCGTGATGGGTATTATCTCCAGGGTGCCATGGGTGGTCAGGCCGATGCCAACGCCGAGTTCACCTTCGGTGTCGAGAAGGCCTGGCGTGTTGTGAATGGTGAATTGACGGAACTACTGAGGGGCGTGTCCATCTCCGGTTCCGGGTTCGAAGTGCTCAAGAGTGTGGATGCCGTGACCGATGATTTCGAATTCCAGATGGGTTCCGGCTACTGCGGAAAATTCCAGATGGCAAAGGTTGACGGAGGCGGACCCCATCTCCGGTGCGAAGCGACCATAGGGGGCAAACAGTAGAGGAGTAAACATGTCTGAACTGCTTGAATTGGGAGAACGGATACTCGGAAAGGCGGAAGGCTCGGGTGAGATCGAGCTGTACATGGTCTCGGACAGGAGTACGGATGTTACCATACAAAGGTCAGAGATAAACATGTCCCGCTTCCATGTCAAGGAGTTGATAGGCATACGGGTGCTGCATGATAACCGGTTGGGTTTCGCATCCGTCAATTCATTGGATGAATCCCTGATACTGGAGAAGTTGGATGAGGCCCGGTCCCTTGCACGGCACTCCCTCGAGGATGAAAACAACGTGATCCCCTCTCCCGGAAAGGTATCTCACCTCGAAGGTCTTTACGACCCGGGAATAACTGATTTCACCCTGGATGATTCTCTTGCCTATGCCCAGCTCTTCATCGATTCCGCTCTGGAAACAGATGCCAGATTCAGTCTCAGCGATGGCTTTTTCTCTTCCCATGACACGGAAAGGGCTGTGGTAAGTACTCTTGGGACCGGGGAATGCGAAAGGTCCAGTTTGTTCCTCTACATGGGAATGGGCATGGCGGTCCAGGGTGAAGAAATATCGAACCTGGATGCACGGGCGGGTGGATCAAGGGATATAGACGGCATCCGTGTGGAAGAGGTTGCAGGTAAACTGGTGGAATCCACGGTTGGAACACTGGGGGCTGAGAGGGGCGAAAGTTTCCGCGGTCCCGGGATACTGTCACCCAGCTGTTTGGGAGATATGCTGTTATCCGGCCTCATGGTACCCCTGAAGGGAAACCGGGTCCTAAAAGGCATGAGTCCCCTGGCTGATATGGTCGGTGAGAGGATAGCATCCCCCGGGTTCACGCTCCGGGACAGTTCAAACATGCCCCATGGCCTGGGGAACCGATCCTTCGATAGGGAGGGCATGCCCACCCCCGAACTGACCATAGTGGACGGGGGGATATTGATGTCTCACCTGCACAACAGTTACACCTCACATGCATTGAAGGTCCCCAACACCGGGCACGCATCGGGCGGTCCCCGGTCGGTTCCCGTGATAGCACCGTCCAACCTTGTCATGGAACCCGGGGATTCATCCCTCGAGTCCATGGTGAGAGACATCCCCAGGGGGATATTGATCAACCGTTTTTCTGGGGAGATCGATCCTGTTAGTGGAAATTTCTCCGGAGTGGTCAAAGGTGGGAAGTTCGTCAGGGAGGGAGAGATAAAGCATCCTTTGAAGAACATGATGGTCTCCGGTAACATTTTTCACATGCTGAAGGGCATTTCAGGGGTGTCAAAGGATGTCAGGAGGGTGTTGAACAATATTCATATGGAATTGCCCTATGTGCTTGTGGATGACCTCTCCTTCACATCCGGGTGAGAGGGATTGCAAAAATATAAATACTAAACATCTGTCCCATTTATCAACCTAGGTGTTAACAATGGATGGAATAGATTACGGCATAGTGGCTATATTGGCATCTTTGCTAGGTATAGCCTTGGCAGGATATTTTACCAAGTTCATAACACGACAGGACCCGGGAACGGAACTGATGAAAAAGATCTCAGGCCAGGTGCAGTCGGGGGCAAAAACCTATCTGCGCACGGAGTACAAGTACATAGCGATCTTCGTTGCCATAGTTGCGGTACTGCTGGTGGGAAAGGATCTTGCGGACGGTAATACCCCCTTCACCGCATTGGCTTTCCTCGTGGGAGCCAGCCTGTCTGCCACGGCAGGGTACATGGGTATGATCACCGCCACCAACTCCAGCGCACCCACGGCCCAGGCCGCCAGAAAAAGCCTCGATAAATCCCTACGCATCGCCTTCAGGGGCGGAGCGGTCATGGGCATGTCCGTGGTCAGCCTGGGCTTACTGGGATTGAGCTCCGTACTCCTTTTGACACACCATTTCGTGGGTCTTGAAGATTCTCTTACTTACATAGCTGGCTTCGGCTTCGGTGCCAGTTCCATAGCACTCTTCGCCAGGGTCGGTGGAGGTATATATACCAAAGCCGCCGATGTGGGAGCGGATCTGGCCGGAAAGGTGGAGGCGGGCATACCCGAGGACGACCCCAGGAACCCGGCGGTCATAGCCGATAATGTGGGGGACAACGTCGGCGACGTGGCCGGAATGGGTGCGGACCTTTACGAATCCTACACCAATTCCATAATCGCAGCCCTTGCCCTGGGATGGATGGCATACAATGCGGATAACGTCACACCTCTCCTTACGAGCCCGGTTGACGGGATGGGCCTTGAGATATTTGCCATACCTCTTCTCATAGCCGCTGCCGGTATAATAGCCTCTATGGTGGCCATATTCCTCGTTAGGGCAAAAGAAGACGCAACCCAAGAAGCCCTTCTCAACGCTCTGAGGCAGGGTACATATGGTGCTGCAGTCATCGTTGCCATCTTTTCATTTGCCATAGTTTACCTTCTAGCCCCGGACAACATGGGCATATGGGGTGCTGTGATCGCAGGCCTGGTTGCCGGTTCACTAATAGGATACTTTACCGAGTATTACACCTCTGACAGATACAAACCCACCAAAGATTTGGCAAAATCAACGGAAACCGGTCCAGCCACTTTTGTGATACAGGGTATTGCAGGGGGTATGGAGAGCACCGTGTTTCCGGTGATAATCGTATCCGCAGCGATACTCACTTCGTTCCACTTCGCAGGTCTGTACGGCGTGGCCATTTCTGCTGTAGGTATGCTGTCAACCCTGGGCGTCACCCTTTCAACCGATGCCTACGGCCCAGTTGCAGATAACGCTGGAGGACTGGCCGAGATGAGCGGTCTCGAACCCGAGGTAAGGAAGAGGACGGATGCCTTGGATTCACTGGGTAATACCACCGCGGCAACCGGCAAGGGTTTCGCCATAGGTTCGGCCGCCCTGACAGCCCTGACACTCACCGCGGCATACGCATCACAGGTGGGATTGGAAGTGGGTGATTTCAGCATACTGGAACCCTCCGTACTGGTAGGGGTTTTCCTGGGTGCCATGGTCCCCTTCATATTCTGTGCCATAACCATGAAAGCCGTGGGCAAATCTGCCTTCGAGATTGTCAAGGAAGTAAGAAGGCAGTTCAAGGAGATACCCGGGCTGATAGAAGGTGAAGCTGAGGCAGACTATCAACGAGTCATAAATCTGAGCACAGCATCCGCCCTTAGGGAAATGGTCATACCTGGCATATTGGCTATAGCTGTACCTGTGGCTGTTGGTATGGTCCTGGGTGCAGCCGCACTGGGTGGTTTCCTCATCGCAGCGGTGGCTACGGGCTTCGTCCTGGCAATCATGATGGCCAATGCCGGCGGTGCATGGGATAACGCCAAGAAATACATAGAACAGGGTCATCATGGTGGTAAAGGCTCGGAATCCCATAAGGCCAGTGTGGTCGGAGATACCGTCGGTGATCCTTTCAAGGATACATCCGGCCCCGCATTGAACATACTCATAAAACTGATGTCCGTAGTTGCTTTGGTATTCGCCAGCATCATACCTTCGACCGGACTGATCTGAATCGGTGAAAGCACATGTACAAGATGGAGAAAAAGGAAGACACCATACGCATCCCGCCCAAC
>SLLU01000069.1 GCA_007133925.1 Candidatus Halarchaeoplasma halalkaliphilum
AGGCTGGCTGCAACAACGGCAACGATGATCAGTGCGATCATCCACAAGGGAATGCCTGTGGAGGGGTCGATCACTTCGAAGGAGGCAGAAGTGTACTCAGCCTCATCCCCTCGGGGATGTTCAGGACGGATCACAATTCTGTAATCTCCACCTCTATCTGGGGTGACCAGTTCGATATAGAATGAACCATCACCACTGGATATAGCATCCGCCTCAACGATGGGGGTGCCATCCGCATCCACAAGGAACGCTCGAATTAACATATCTGGGATGGGTTTGCTGTCATGATCCCTAACGATTTCCCCGAAGATTTCAATGAAATCTCCTATATTCAAATCGACCTGGCTGAAGTAAACCCCAACGAACCTCAGTTCCATAGGTTCGATGGTTATTTCCCGAGAGATGCTGATGTTGCCATATTCGTTTACCAACTCAACTGTGATAGTTATCGTACCTGTAGTGTCCACGTTCCAGGTCCTGGAAGCTGTCACTATCTCACCTACAGGTATATCAATGGTAGTACTGCCTATGTTCTCATTCTCGTGAGAAAAGAGGATCTCCGCATCTCTGAGAACTGTTCCCCCGTTATTTTCGATATTCACGGATATCTCAAGATCATCTCGTTCCATCACGGAATCGTCTTGGATATCTTCCCCGTTAACCTTCAATTCGATTTCTGGAGAATAGAACTCCGGTTGCGGCGGTGCTCTCACGAGGACTTCAGTGAAGGCTTCATTGTTATCTATGTTGTGATCTCTTGGTGGGTCCGTTTCGGGATCCACGAACACGCGGATGTGTCTTACTTCCTCTATTAAATTATCATGGGATAAGGTGGCGTCCCAGAAAATGCTGGCAGTCCTTACCGCATTTCGGGATACTGCTACAGTGGCAGTATCGATAAGATTGTAATTTCCGCCATCGAGAATGTAAAAGCGTACTGTTGCTTCACTCACGTCTACCATGCCCACATTTGAGATGTCTGCGGAGATGACGGCAGTTTCCCCGACCATCAGGTCCCCGGGAGCCACTTCCACGTCACCATCGGAGACAGCCAGATCCGGCGTGTACACATCTTCAAACACTACCGGGATTGTATACACATATACGTCGGACGGATAATTCGGAATAGCGACATCCATACTTATTTCATGTTCTTCATATTCTGCTATGAGTTCGTAGTTACCAACAAAGGTAGGACCATGTATGTTAACTATGTCGGAAAGGGCTGGTAAATAAACGATACCGTTTGCTGTGGTTCCCGATTGACTCTCGTCAGGGTCGTATGAGCTTTCCAATGTAACATCCACATCACCCAATAATACGTCTCCGTGGCTCCTGGTTTCCACACGAACCCATCGAGACACTTCTATCCGGCCAGTACCAGAAACCACTACGGAAGGTGTGGCCACGGCCAATAGTTTAGCCTCGGTATGTTCAAAATCGTTTAGATGACCGGTGAAGGTACTGTCAGTACCTTCCATCCTTGTGGGATTGATGTGTATGTCAGTTGAGGTGAAAGTCGAGCCAAAGACTTCAAAAAGTTCCGATGTCACGTGCATGGGACCTCTTACCGTGCTATCGCTTATTGTCAACGTTGAATCATCGACGGCGTGGATCCGTACTTCCATATCTATGATGCAGTCATTCCGCACTTCTAGGATTCCCTGGTCCTCTATGATTATGTTCATGCGGTAGTCCGAATATGCCCTTATGCTATCGAACACCAATCGCCCCTGATCCCGGACTATTATTCCGTATTGATTATGCCGTTCCTGCACCATCCTAAGGTTGCCATTGATGGTGAGTTCACCGCCTTGCTCAACTACGATGAACCCGTTGGGACTGAATGTGCCTCTGCTTTGAGTATTGGCCACTATAAGATCGAAGGCGTAGTCCACGCTGAATATGGGTTTGGTAACAGTCCGGTGTGCTTCCAAAACATCATCCAGCAATACTTCCACCCTTATCTCTCTATTTCCTCGTGTGGATGGGTTCCATGTGGTGGTCACCTCCGCCGTGCCCTGGGCCGGGATCGTTAACATTTGACTGGTCCCGGTTATTTCAACATTATCCGCATAAAAGCGTACTCGAGCATCAGCCAAGGCACCCTCATTATGGATCACTGCTGTTATGTCTAAATCATTCCCCATCTCCGGAAGGTCCTCGGATAAAGATATGCTTTCCACGGATAGGATAGGGGGTTTAACGATGGTCAGATCCCGTGTCTGTTGCTGTTCGCCAAGTGTAATCATTACAACTCTCGTTTCACTTAGTTCATCCGACACCATCTGTGCCAGCCACGTTTGTTCCACAGTGGTAGTTCCTCCGCCGATCAATTCGGGAACAAGCTTTTCGCCCACTAGAGTGCCGTCGATATAAAAATTCGCGTAAGTGCTCCTTGAACCATATTCTCCAGCATTCATTATATGGGCAGACATAGTGAGGGTTTCACCTTCGTGTATTGTGGCGGGATCAAGTTCAAAATTGGTGATCTGGAGATCCGCCTTTTCAAGTATAGTTATCGTTCGGGTACGTACGTTATCATCTGTGGTTTGCTGATGTATCTCTCCGTCAGGGTCCACTACCACTATAATCTGGTATGTCCCTGTAGAAGGATAATCCCATACTAATGGTTCGGTCACCACATCTTCCTCACCCTGACCTTTGATGCTTACGAACCTTGTACCGAACTGGTTTCCCGGATCCTGCTCATCGTAATAGAAGGCAACTGTAACGTTCTCCACATCCGCTTCACCCATATTGTCTATACGGGCTGAAACGTGCACTTCGGCCCCGTCTTCGACTTCACTGCCCGGGTTGAATATGATCTCCCGTACCCTCAGGTGTGCCTGGCCAGGGAGTTCCATATCGAATTCCAGATCGGTTCTGATCAGATTATCAACCAGATTCGGGAAAGATTTGAGGGAAAGGTCTCTGGAAGCTTCGATTTCGTCGATCTCAAATTCCTCGTTCTCGTAGGTACCGTCCAAAATGTATGTACCCCCTACGAACTTACTGTTCGGCCAGTTTTCAGGATGAGTGATATTGTCGCTGAGTAAGAACATGACCGTCCGTCCATTGCTAAGGGTTATGTAGCCTGTTCCCGGTTCATATATTGTTTCGTAAACCCGTTCCATGTAATCCAATGCCTCGGGGTTATGAACCGGATCGTTGTATGTACCTCTCATATTGTTGGGCATTATCTCAGCACCCTTCAACACGTTTCCGGCTGTATCCATCGCAGTTACTTCCACCCAACGATACATGTTAACTATAGATTCATCGTCTGTTACCACTATGGGATCCCCGTCCGGTCTGGGCAATACCCCTTCGGGCAGTTCCAGACCATAGGTTCGAAGGGTGGAACCACCCAGGACCCGTATGACCCTGTGACTAAGGTCCGCATTTGCCATCCATGAGGTCTTGTCCGTGATGACCCGACCAGATCCGGGCCGGGGATTCACATCCGACGGGTTGAAATCTATGTCGATAACACTGTTGATCACCGTCATGGTTGAGTCCCACAGATGTATATCGTTGTCAAAGGCTGAATGAAGGGTTATTGATTCTATTGATATGGAAGCATTCTCGTTATCAGGATCACCCATCGAATTGGATAGGGATACCGTCAGATCGAATGTGTAGTCACCATTTATCTTGCTGAGTCCGGGTTCGAATATATTGATTTCATCGAAAATCAGGCTACCGCCCGTGTTCATTATGGTAAAAGCCTCCTGGGGACCATCCGGGGATTGGTAGATCAGACTATCTTCCGCAGTATATTCGGTCCCGGTTCTGTACCTCACTTCCATGACCAACGCACTTATCCTATCGAAAGGGTTGATATATGGATAACCCTGGGCTATAGATGGAAATTGAGGGTTGGCCAATTCCCATAAATTAATAGTCATAGAGTCTCCGGGTCCCAGTACTGGAGGAATCGGGCCGCTGTAATCTGCGGGATACCACTGCATTGGTGAAAGGTGGTCATTACGATAATAACCTCTTATTTCGGAATCCTCCAAAAGGACGTGGGACCCCATGTTGGCTATGAGTCGGGGACAATCATTATTGTCGTGTTCTCCCACTCGCATTTCGGAAGCACCCCAGGTAAAATCATAGTTCGGAACCTCATCCAGAGGTTCGAAGGTGGAGTCTCTCAATGTGAGGGTTGAGCCTTCGAGATAAACCCATCCAGGGAATTTAAAAGACGAGCCTTCCAGAAGTTCGATGGCGCCGTTGAAGGCGGAAATGTTAGTCTTTAGGAACGGCCTAAGAACAGTTCCCTCTCCTCTAAGGCTGGTGGTGATTTCACTGTTCCTCAGTGTCAATCTACCACCGTTTATGATGATGTTTCTTGGATTATACCCGTCTATCAACAGTACCATGGAGGTGTCTATCAATTCGAGATGCCCGTTCGGACCGATCTCGATACTGGCATCCAGGGGAAGTTGTACGCCAGATAAGGTAACTGGTTGGTTTATGATCCACACATCGCCCTCCCCATCCCATCCGTGGATATCATTGTCAATGACCATTCCGTCGGGACTCTCCGCTAAATCATGTGCAAATGCCGGAAATGTTGCACTTATTAACAATATAATCGTTGCTACTAGCCCAAATAATCTCAGATGCTCTGCTTTTTTATGGTTCATATCTTCCACCAAGGATCGCTACCTTTTGTTCTTCTAACATCCTACGCTCACCTATAAAGTGTTTTGCATTTACTATGGATATGACATAATCCTATATAAAAGATTCTCTTAGAGCGTTGAATTAGTTATTATGATCGTTACCAAATGTAAAAATGTTTAATAATCAGTGATAGCATTGGTATTTTGATTGGGATGCGCGAGACCATTCTAAGAGAATTAGCTGAAAATAACACGCTGCTTTCACCGGGCGCATGGGAGTATCTGGATACATTGGATGATCCGGTTTCTATCGTACAAGAGATGGTAAGAACTTCCACCGACCTGCCCTTCCCCGTCGGACGGGATGTTTTGGTCCCTTTCGTGGAGGCAAAACGCCCTTCTAGAAAAGAGAAAACACCGGATGTAAGGCCACCATCCATAAAAACCCACGAAGTGAAGATCAGATCGGATATAACCGGTAATTCGACCTGCACGGGAGAGTTGTCTGATTTCACCAACCATTTCATGGACCGATACAATAAGCTCAAGACTATCCTGATAAGGAGAAGAGAGGCAAAAGGTATTTTGAACATCAACAATGTGGTGAAAAGAAAAGGCGAGGCCCGGATCATCGCCATGATAGGGGACGTATCAACCACCTCAAACGGCAACATATCACTTACCCTTGAAGACCCAACCGGGCATATCAGAGGATTTATCTCGTCTGAAAGCGGTGCTTACAGTACCGACCTGTTGGAAGACGAGGTCGTAATAGCGGTGGGCAAGGTTTGGGAGAAAAAGAAAAGTTTCGACACCACCTTCGCCATAAACGAGATAATCCGTCCAGGGGTACCCAGAAGTGTGGTCAAAAGGAGCACCGATGTCCAGGGGAAGATCGCTTTCATAGGCGATATCCACATAGGTAGTAAAACATTCCTTAAGGATAGTTGGGAACGTTTTCTATCATGGATGGAATCGGGGGAAAACGGTTCCTCCGAAATAGGATACCTGATTATTGCCGGGGACCTGATAGACGGCATCGGCATATACCCCAATCAAGAAGACGAATTGGAAATAAAAGATATTTATGAACAGTACAGGGTATTGGGAAAGATGCTCAGGAGGATACCATCCCATGTCCAGATAGTCGCAATTCCAGGCAACCACGATATAGTTCGAAACATGGAACCCCAGCCATCGCTACCCAAGAACGTACAGGATTTATTTCCGGACAACGTCATCTTCTGCGGAAATCCATCCATGATCCACATAGGAGGTATCAAGATCCTTATGTACCACGGGGGTAGCATAAACGACCTGTCGGACATGCTCTCCAGCGTGGACACTGATCAACCCTGCACAGCCATGAAGGAGATGCTGGAGAGAAGGCATCTGGTACCGGTTTACGGCAAGAAAACACCCATCGCACCTGAAAAAGAAGACATGTTGGTGATTAACGATGTGCCGGATATATTCGTAACAGGTCATATGCACAAAACAGACGTTATGCAGCATTACAATACATTATTGATTAACGCTTCAACATGGCAAGACCAAACGGATTATCAAAAGATGCGGGATATACAGCCGGATCCGGCCTATGTGATCATATACGACCCTGTCTTGAATCAGGTGGACAAAAAGAAATGCTAGTACCACTGACATAGAAGTTTTTTAGACTTATTCTAATTACACCGATAAGGGATTGATTCGTGAACCCTTGGTTCAAACCCCTTGTGTTACAAGTAAAATAAAATGTCGGGGGCGGGGTTTGAACCCGCGGCCTCTAGATGTCCCAGGAACGCTCGATTTCCCTATGAGTCTAGCGCTCCACCAAGCTGAGCTACCCCGACATAGGGAAACTCTAGTCCTTTCCATGAAGGGCGTTATGTATCTTCTTGGTAAATGCCGGGCCGACGCCCTCCACCTTCAACAGATCTTCCTCGGTAGCGTTCTTCAGCTGCTCGAGAGTTCTGTAACCCCCTCCATAGAGTTTTTCCGCCATCGTGGGACCGACACCGTCTATGGTCTGGAATTCCTGTAGTATATCCGGTTTGGACAGGACCTTCTCGGGTTCGGGCATTGTTTCTTCTTCCTCTACCACGGTGACCTCTTCCTTCACCTCTTCTTCCGTTAATATCAGGTCTTCCACCATTTCACTTTCAGGTATGGAAAGTATCTTGGATTTGCATATCTCCACAGTACGGAGTGGATATATCTCCTTGCAATCTTTCTTGATCTGGCTAGCAAGGGATCCGAACAGCATCTTTTGAACCAGTTGAGACAGTGTGGATTTCGAAGCGGTCTCTGTTATGATCTCCATCTGCTTGTTACGTAGAGACCTCTTTATGGAGGTGTTGATCCTTTTGTTGGTAACCGAAAGTACCTTTATTCTAATCTTATAACCCTCTTTTGTGGAAACATCGAAGGCTGGATCTATCTTTGACCTTCTTCGACGGGTCAGACGTCTAACAAAATCAGATGTCATATCATGACCGTAGAACTGGGTTCTGCATTCGCCACCCCTGATGGCATTGACCCTCAACTTGACCTTTACATGTACTTTGGAAAAATCTCCGGCCAGTTCTTGAAGACTGATCTCAGATATCCTACCAAGCAATAATTCCGGATCCGCTGAAGGTGTTTCACCCACCTTTGCACCCTGGAACATGTCCGGTGCTACTATGGTGTACCAACTCTTTGATTTCCATTTGTCCTTTACCCGTCTGGATGCTAGTCTGGACTTTCGCCTTGCCATTGTGATTCCCCTGATTAACTTGGATTCATGCTATCTCCATATGATATAACAACTTTTTGGTATATGCTATGGGGACCTAGGCCTATGTTAAAGTAATTTTAAACCTTTCGGTGGATCTCCATGGAATTCCCTGAACCTTTCCGGCCAATCACCCGGTTCAAGACCTTTTTGGGCAAGGAAGGCTGAAGCCCACCGTTCAAGTCCGATACCGGAGCAGCCGGAGTACAACTCTTTGGCCTGTGATTTTATGTTGAATACCTTGGTGTATTTTCCGAATATGCTGAGATTCTGAAATTCCAACCACTCACTTTCCTTCCTGTCCCCCCGGTAGGGAAGATAGGCCTCGAAATCTATGGTCCCTTCATTTTCGTCCGCACCCTTGTCGGTACCCCCGGACTGCTGAAGGTAGAATGGTTCCACCTGAGCCATCCTCCATTCCAGTTCTAAAACCTCTTCGAACACATAAGTGTACCTTTGGATCAGTGACTCCCGTAAATCGGTAAGCTGTTCCAGTGTGCCGATATAGACCGGCTCGATACGATGGAACTCATCCACACGCTCTATCCCGTGCCTGCCCCCGGATTCGTACCTAGCGCTGGGTACGGTACGGTCGTACACGAGTAAGGGAAGGCTTTCGTCCGCGATGGTTTGATTTCTAAGAGACCAATATATGACAGGACATTGAGCATAACATATGCCGCTTCGAGGTTCGGATATCAACTCTTTGAGGAGTGCTACGGGGATCTCCCTGGCGATCTTAACATGATCCACGAACCCCTCCCATTCCGAGGGTGTCCTTGTCAGGGGCTCCGAAACATAATAAATCTCGTTCGGGACCCCTTCCATGTGACCAGTATCGATCCACACGTCGAAGGGGACCATCATGGATTGAATGACCTCCTGAAATCCCAAGGGTTGGAGTACCTCTTCGATGGCTATCCTTTCCATTGTATTGAGTATCTTCGCCGCTTGGGGTTTGTAGAACCATTTACCCTTTGTGGGGCCCTTCAGAATCCACCCTCTTTTTTCCATCTCCACCGTGGGATCCTTGTCCCATACCATCCTTTTTTCTTGGGAACTCCAGATCAGGTTCCACTGTTCAGCTTTACCTTTGTAATGTTGAGCATTCACTTTTTCCTGTATGCGCTTTATGATCCGGTCCACGTAGTTATTTTCCATCTGCTCCTGGGTGAGTTTTGATGCGTTGAAGCGACATAACCGTTCCTCGAACTCGATGTCCTCTGTGAAGGGGACCGTGACCGGTTCAATTGGCTTGAACTCACACTGGAGTTCCACTATATACGATATGATATCTATTCCCCTGATGCCTATGTGGTATTCCTTTCCCAAGTTTCGGGACAAATTCTTTTTCAATCGGAATACCGCATCATGGGCCCTCACGTAGCGGTCGGAGACCACCTTCAGTTCAAGAGCATGGGGATGGAATATCATATCCTTAACGGAAGCACCACCCTCTAGGTCCTTTGGGACCCCTCTTTTGAGAAGGTCCTCTTCAGCCGCCTTGATCAATTTCGTTATGTAGTCCTGTTTGTCATCTACGTCCCCGCTGAATTTAAAGAGGCATACCAATTCAAATTTCATGTTCTATCAAAGAAAGCAATCTACGGTAGGTAATTAACGTTTTCCGAACCATTGAATTGTTTTCGAAAGGTTTAACATCTACTTGAATATTAGTATCCCTCGGGATTACACATGCAGAGCTTCGAATACCCCCGGGTAAAGATACAGGATATCATGTCCACCAACCCGATCATAATCAAGAAAACCGAAAAGGTCTCTAGGGCAGCGGCCTTGATGAAAGAAGCGGGTGTTGGCAGTCTGGTTGTACTGGATGAAAATGGAGAACTAGAAGGTATAGTAACAGAGATGGATATAGTTTTCAAGACCGTGGCAGATGGTCTGGACCCTAACAAGGTTAAGGTAGTAGACATAATGTCAAGCCCGGTGGTTACGATATCTGGAAAAAAATACATCCGGGATGCAGCCGAAATGATGGCAAAGCTCCATGTCCGAAGACTGCCCGTGATCCGGGACGGAAAGATGATAGGCATAATCACCGAGAACGACATAATCGTGATATCACCGGCCCTGCTGGATATAACCAGAGAATACTCAAATATCCGATATCCCGATGATAAAAACCGTTACGACGAGCAGGACGAACCGGAAATTTCAGGTTATTGTGAAAGTTGCAAAGTGTTTTCCGAAAGACTAGCCACCGTTGAAGGGCAGTTGATCTGCCCCGAATGTGATAGATAGAAAGAGTTGACTTGTATGAAATTTGTAAAAATATCCCAAAAGGAGTTGAACGATATCGCAAAATTCTATGAAGGTGTGATGGCCACCGCCTACGAAGGCCTTTTCTATAGAGAAGGAAAGGTGATCGGGAACAGCATTACTGGGGTCATGGAAAGCGATGAAAATTTCATGGAGAAGGTCGAAAAACTAGTTCAGGCAAGGGGCTGGGTGGTCTCCTTGAAATTAGAAGAAGATACCGCGTATGCCGATGGCAGCGTGGAGGTGGATAATACTTCCCACACCAAGACCTGTCATCGTTTGAGAGGTATATTGTCTAGCATATATGAAAAGAAGACCGGTGATATGGTGGAGATAAAAGAGATGAAGTGTCAAAGCATGGGAGACGAAAGATGCGAGTTTGAGGTAAAGATAAAAGGTTTTTAATGGAGGAGTAATTATGGAAGAGTATGAAAAAATGTTCAGAGAGCTTTCGGGCATGGGCGTCAGCGGAGTGGCATTGATCGGCCGGGATGGGATGATACAGTATTCAGAACTTCCAGTTGGAGTTCATGAAGAAACATTCGGGATCATGATGGCAACCATCGTAGGTGCCGCCAAAACAGCCAATATGGAATTGAGTATGGGATCACCGAAAAAGATAGTCATAGATTCCCCGGATGGTGTCATAGTTACGTCGGCTGCCGGAAAGAAAAACATAATAACGATAGTTGTCGGGCCCGGACATGCCCTGGAACCTATCTTCGAGTATCTGGACGACTATTTATCAAGCATAACTGAGTAGATCATTCCAGTATATCTACGAGCTGGTTGAAAACCGCCTCGGCGGTTTGTTGTATCACCTGCTGGCGATCGCCCTTGAAATGATGTATTTCGACAGATGTATTTTGTTCCATTGCCATCCCTGTGTACACCGTCCCCACCTTCTTTACTTTTGTAGCGCCCCCAGGTCCGGCGATACCCGTGGTACTTATACCTATGTCAACCCCTATCCGTTCTCTAACGTTCTCGGCCATACACCTGGCAACGGGCTCACTCACTGCACCGTGTTCTCTTATCAAATTGGCATCCACTTTCAACAGGTCTGTTTTTGACTGATCACTGTAAGAGATCACGCCGGCCATAAAATACATGGATGCGCCTGGGATGCTTGTCAGATACTGGGCGATGGCACCTCCTGTGCATGACTCTGCCGTAGCCACGGTCAATCCTTTTTTTGTCAGCAAGTGTGCAACTCTTTTCACCGGATTTTCAATACACTCCGTAAGAGGCCCACATCGAAGGGTGATATCCAACCCCTCTATATAATCTGCCACCGATGGGGGTACGAGGTGCTTCCACTCAACCCCATCATACATTTTTTCCCGTACAAGGGTTCCCTTCCAAATATCTCGATTGAACGCCTCTATGTCCACCAGTTCCACATCAATGTTACCCATGAGTTTTTTTACAACGGAAGATCGGGCATAGACCCTGTCGAATGACGGGAGCATGCTGTGGATGTAATGGGGCCATTCAGGATAACAGTGGATATCGGGTATGGGATATATCTCATAATCCGATATGCCTTCGGCCTCCATGACCTTCCGTATCATGGTTATCCTCTCTCCACCGGAAAAGGGGTTGTCCGGAATCCGTTGGATCTGGGCACTGCCCACACCGATCATCAACACATCGCATTCCCTTTCCATCTGTTTTACGATGGCAAAATGTCCGTTATGGAAGGGCTGGAACCTGCCTATGAATAGACCCCTCATGATATGGGGATGATGTTATGATGTTGTATAAACATTGCGCTAACATCACTGAAAAAAACGTTACGGGCGTGAGGGGATTCGAACCCCCGGTTTACAGCTTAGGAGGCTGTCGCCTTATCCAGACTAGGCCACACGCCCATGGTGACTCGGAAGCGGGTTTTCAGTATGACATTGAAGGCCAGCGCCATATCCAGACTATCTTCGAGAGCGGTGTTGCTGCCTCGAATGGTTCAGGGAATGTTTTTATTCCCTATGAGGCCACACGCCCATTGGAGAGGTTGGTAGAATCATGGTGGGCCCGGCCGGATTTGAACCGACGACCATCTGGTTATGAGCCAGACGCTCCACCAGTCTAAGCTACGGGCCCCTTTATTTCGTTCAGATATCTGAGTATCGTATTTAAGTTTGATGGAATGGGCCGAGGCGGGATTGAACCGCCGATCTTCGCCTTTCTTACCGTCCAATGAACGGTTGTAAGGGCGACGTCATAACCACTAGACCACCGGCCCATGGGGAACAGGGTTCGTCAGGAATGAATGCATATTTAATTCTTTTTGCCGATGAAGTACGAAGCGTGTGACAGGCTCACATGGAAAGGGGTATGGTCTTCATCTCACGCTGTACCTGTTCTATCATATTGTTTGCACCGCTTGATGTGAGGGACAGGAGGGACTTTCTGTAATTGGCTGCTATGCCTTCCTTGTTCCCCATCTTTTCCTGAAGCTTGGCCATGGAAAAATACGCCAGTCCTAGGGGGTAAGACGAACCCAGTTTTTGGTATATGGATATGGCTTTTGCCAGATTATCTTCTGCCAGATCATCCTCGTTCAAACGGGTGTAAGTCTGACCCAACAGTGCATGACCGTATGCCCTTTCCTCCTCGTATCTTAGTTCGGTGAATATCCGGGTGGCCTCTTCAGCGGCCTCGGCGGCTTCCTTGAATTCTCCCTTATCCAGATAACATTCGGTCAGGGTCAGAAGGGCAGATGCTTTCAACTTCTTGTAACCCATCTGCTCGCATATCTCAACTGTTTCCTTCAAAAATTCCTTGGCGTTGCTAAGGTCCCTTATGACTTTGTAGAAGGCACCTATGTCGTGTAATCCACCCACTCGATGGTAGGTTTCCTCGATCCGTTCCCATGCGGATAAACCCCTTTCAAAAACGTCTAGAGCATCCGGAAAGTTACCGCTGTCCCTTTCGACCCTGGCCATGAGGAAGTAGGCTGATGTTAGTATGGTGTACATACTGTTCTGTTCAAGGATATCTATTGCCTCCGTCAAATGCTTCCGGGCATCCTTCAGGTCCCCTTTCTTTGCACAGAGGTTAGCGATCTGGAAAAGTGTTTTACCAGTTAGTTGCGGGCTGGTAGTAGTAGAACGTGATATATCTATCGCCTTTTCGTACTCCAACAATGCAGAGTCAAACTGGCCCTGGTCCTCGAGTACCCTGGCGATACCATGGTGAGCGTATGTGATAAGATCTTCGTCATCTCCATTTTCTATAACATATCGGTACTCTTCCAGGGACTGTGAAAACTCCTGGAGTATCCTGTTAGCTTCTCCTTTCCAGAAACAAAGGATCGGAGAGCGCCTTTTGTCATCACAACGGATCCCGAGCCTTTCTATCAGTTCCAGCAGGGATCGACTGTAGCCACCAAATATTATATCAAAACCATGTTCTTCAACAATTTCCAAGAATAAGTCGTATTTACCAGCGCTGGCTATGTGATACAGCATCTCGATCTTTTCCCAGATGGTCTTCGCGGGTATGTTATCGTAATATTCATATGCGATGGTGTTAAGGGTTTTTTTCGTTTCCACAGGCAGGCGTCCCAAAAGCCTTTTTCGCACCTGTGGATGTATCACGGGTTTTTCCTCAAGGGATAGCGTGGAAAGGGGGGTTTTCATGAGGTTCGTTATGAGGTTGAAATTCACTGATTCCAGACCGCATATTTCGTTCTTTTCCACGGGATACCTGTGGATGGACATGTAAGATAAAGCAAGGTGTTCCTCGGGAGTAAGATTATTTTCCAAGACCAGATCTAGAACGGCTTCGCAAGACTCGGACATCCCGTAATAATCTGCTAGTTCGACGAACATGGTTCTTTCACATTCTTCGTGTTCAAGGGATATGATCTCCGGTTGAATCATTAGTAATTCATCATGGGTTAATTTTCCCTCTTGAGTTGTGAAGATCATCATGGATCGTTCCATCTCTCGGATCTCGTCAGCCACCTCACCCAGGATACCCATCAACATAGGATTTTCATCTATATCATCTATGAACATGAACGCCCCGGGCAGCAGGGACATATCCATTTTCAGGTTGGCCAGTGCCTCTACGATCTTGAGCTTTTTCGTGGATTCTAGGTATGAGGTGAGTTTGTGTTCTCCGTTCCTGGAAAAAAAAGCTGCCAGATGTTCTAAAAGATACCTTTCGTTGTGCCAATCCTCCACTTTCAGATAGAACATGGGCACCTTACCCATGTTAATCTCTGCCAAATGCGAGAGAAGGGTCGTTTTTCCGCTTCCGTGAGAACCTTCTAAAAGAACAACCGAAGAAAATGCATTAAATTCCTCAGATACCTCCTTCAATACACCCAGTATCTTGACCGGTGGTTCCGGCATATTGAACAAGTAGTTCACCCGTTCCTTGGTGGCATCCCGTGAATCATGTTCGATTATCCCATCCTCCGCACGGGTTACGATATCTATGAGAGAAAAATTCGTATGAAGGTATTTGTTCAGGTCCTTCAACAGGATGTCCCTGTCTTCCCCGTTGGATCTTACTTTCACAGAACTCTGAAGTATCCGAGAGGAGATTATTTTGGACTTTTTTACACCTTCATCCGTGAGGAAATAACCCTTTCGTCTTTGCTTTTTACCCTTGATCCTTGTTGTTTCCTCATTGAGAAGCCCTTCGTCAACCAGACTCCTAACAGAATACGATATGGTATTCTGCTTGGAACCGATGACCATGGCCATGCCTTCCTGTGTGATATCGGCGGATTGCTGATATTTTTCCCGTGTTGGATAGTGTTCCAAAAGATGTACGAGGACCTTTTCTTTTGTGGTTACCTTTAGAACCATACGATAGACAATAAAGAAGAGGTAGTATATGTATATTTTTGATAATTCGAGGGAGGGTTTATTAAGAGGAGGCTATGTCCATCCGGATTTCAGAAAGGTTTATGTTAGAGGCTACGATGTTCATCTGATCCCATTGGAAAGAGAAGCAAAAGATATGGCAGAAAAACTGCTGGAAGAAGACCGGGTCCATATCGTATCCCACATAGATGCGGATGGAATCACCGCAGCCAGCATAGCATATGCCTCCCTTGAACGGGCCGGGGTTAACGCTACCGTAGGTTTCGTTAAACAGCTCGAGGAGAGGGAGATAAGCAGGATAAAAAAAGAAAGGCACCCTATGGTGTGGTTCACGGATCTTGGAAGCGGGCAGTTGGAGGGTTTGGGAGACATAAGGTGCGTTATCTCGGACCATCATGAGCCCAGAGGCACTCCTTCTCCAGGATTGGACAGGGGAAACATACTGAGCTATTTAAGAACGGAGGTACTTGAATTGAACCCACACCGATTCGGAATCGATGGCTCCACAGAGATTTCCGGAGCGGGTGTAACATACCTTATCGGAAAACACATGGGTGACAACGTTGACCTTTCCAAATTGGCCATCATAGGGGCTGTCGGGGATATGCAAGCTTCCGCAGAAGGTAAACTGGTGGGTGTAAACCGAAAAATTCTGGCTGAGGCCGAGGAAGGGGGATATGTGAACCGAGATATGGATATACAACTCTACGGCAGGGAGAGCCGTCCCCTTCACAAGTTACTTGAATTCGCGAGCGACCCCATATTGCCCGGACTAAGCGGTGACGAGAACGGATGCACTAGATTCCTGGAGGATCTTGGAATACCCCTTAGATCCAACGGGGAATGGAGACGGTGGTATCACCTGGATAAAACCGAGAGGCGTACGATTATATCCGCCATGGCAGACCGGATGCTTGACAGGGGTTACCCGGCCCATTACCCTCGCTCCCTGGTGGGAGAGGTATATACATTTCCAGGAGAGGAACCCGGAACCATGTTACATGAGGCAAAGGAATTTTCAACACTCCTGAACTCCTGCGGAAGGTACATGCGGGGGAAGGTGGGAATGGAGGTCTGCCTCGGAGACAGAAACGGATATCTCAAGGAAGCTTATGATCTATTGAAGGGTCATCAAAGAGTCCTGGTGGACTGCATGAGGATGGTTGAATCCAGGGGATTGACTGAGAGGGAATATCTGCAGTACTTCCACGGAGAGAATTTCATACCTGAAACCGTCCTGGGAACCGTGGCGGGGATGCTTTTAGGGGGAGGTAAGGCAAACAGGAACATCCCCGTGATCGGCTTCGCTTTTACAGAGGAGGACGAAGGGGTGAAGGTCTCATCCCGTGGTACAAAAGATCTTGTGGAAGCCGGCCTTGATCTTGGGGCGGTCATGAATCGCTGTTCCAAGTTGTTGGGAGGTGAAGGAGGTGGACACGCCATCGCTGCCGGGGCGTTCATACCATTGAACTCCGAAGTGGATTTTTTGGATCTGGCGGAGAACATGATACGGGGTCAATTGGGTTGAGGGAAAGATTGATTACCCATTCCAACATTTTTGGTCCATGAGTATGGATATCCCTGAGCCGGACGAACTCGACAGGGAACTCAAGATGAGGCAGGCCAAGGTGTGGGGGAATATGTTAGGTATGGCCATAATGTTAGTCTTCTTGGTAGTGATAATTTTCTATCCCACTGAGCCATGGATCAAAGTCGCATTGATCGCACTGTTTGCGATCTACATGGTGATAATTGGCTCCAGATTGAAAGACTCTTTGAAGCAGTATTACGCACTGAACGAGGAGTTGGTGATCAAGGGGGGGCATATCAAAAAGGTAAACTCCAAGATGGGTGTGGAAATATGGGAGATGCCTCTGGATGATATCATAGGAGTGTTTACTAACATAGAAGGGATGCCAAATACACTGTTTGTTCTGTTTGAAAAGGACGGTGAAAGGGGGGCCGAGAACTTCTACAAACATAGGATAAAGGATCTGGATAAGTTTAATATGTTGTTGAAAAAAAGAGGGTTACTGAATGAAAGCTCCGTCACCCTAGAAGAGCTCGAACGCAGGACCAAATGATTCGCCTTGATACGGGTCCTTTCTCGAACAAAAGTATTAAATAATTATGGATAATCCCTCCAAATACATGAATCCGTATATCAGCTTGCATAGGAGATATTGTGTAGAGATGCTGGAATGCCTGCGCGGCTGTAGAATAAAATAACTTATGGAGGAGATAATCATGGATGAATCCAAAGCATTCGTCTCGACATTTTTGCTAGCACTATTCGTATATCTGTTTCTGACCCTGGCCGCAGGGAGGTCCATGATTGAGGGATCCATCCTGTGGAGCGTGGAAGAGTTGGTGCTCGGTATATCCATCGCACTGATAGTTGGTGCCGTGGGGAGCAGCATCCTCTGTCGCTCGGGCAACTACAGGATGCTCAATCCTTTGAGATGGTTGATCATATTGGTTTACTGTGTTCCCCTCTTCGTGGAGATGGTGAAGGCAAATATGGACATGGCCTACAGGGTGATAACAGGGAAGATAGATCCGGGCATTGTAAGGATAAGCCCGAAACTGAAAACGGACCTGGGTATCACCGCCCTGGCCAATTCCATCACCCTGACACCGGGAACC
The DNA here is from genome assembly GCA_007133925.1 of Candidatus Halarchaeoplasma halalkaliphilum. Taxonomy (GTDB): domain Archaea; phylum Thermoplasmatota; class Thermoplasmata; order Halarchaeoplasmatales; family Halarchaeoplasmataceae; genus Halarchaeoplasma; species Halarchaeoplasma halalkaliphilum. The sequence continues at coordinate 17,181 of SLLU01000069.1, forward strand.
CTCACCGTGGATGTGGACGATGAAACCGGGGACCTTTTCATACACTGGATAAACGTGGGGAAAAACCCCACGAAAACCATCGCAGGTAACTTCCTGCCGTGGATAAGGAGGTTTGCGGAATGAACCTGTCATTTGAATTCTATCTGGTGGCGGTGGTGTTCGTGTTCTACATATTGATCTCAGTGTTGAGACTGTTTTTGGGCCCGACCGCACCGGATCGGGCTGTGGCACTGGATACCATAAACACGCTGGTAGTCGCCAGTATGGTGGGCCTGGGTGCCGCCACATGGGAAACCCTGTTCATAGACATAGCCATAGTTTATGCCATACTATCCTTCGTGACCACCCTTTACATAGCGAAATATCTTGAGGGGGTGAAGGAGGGATGATATTCACGGCCTTCCTTTACGGGCTTTTGGTGGTATCTGTTCTGTTCAACGGCCTGGGCGTAATCGGCCTACATCGGTTCCCTGATGTTTACACCCGACTGCATGCGGCCACAAAATGCACCACCTTCGGAACCATATTCATGACCTTTGCGGTGATGGCTTACAGTGGTTACATGTACTACACGAACCCGGACCAGACAGAATATCTCAACATGTCCCTTCACACCCTGGCAGCCCTTGTGGCCATATTGATAACCAATCCTACCGGAGCACATGCCATAGCCAGGGCTGCCCACAGAGTGGGCATCAAGCCCAAATTCGCTTCCGTGGACCATCTGGCGAAAAAGGAGGGATACCCATGATCTACTTTGTACTCCAGATACTGGTCCTAGTGGGACTCGTGATGACATCCCTGGCCGTGATACTGTTCAAAGACCTGATCTCGGCGGCCATATCCCTGGGGGCATCCAGTTTGATACTTTCCCTCCAGTTCTACCTTCTCCGGGCTCCGGACGTTGCCATAGCCGAAGCCGCAGTTGGTGCAGCCTTGACCACCGCCATCTTTATTTTCGCCATCAAAGCAAGTCAGAGAGAGGAGGGGTATCGATGAGGAAATTGGTAGCGTTCCTGGCCATAATGATCATCTTCGCCTTCCTGGTCATCACAGCAGTGGAACTGAGGGGAGATGATGGGGGTTTCGGGGAGCCCGTGAATACAGAGATGGACGAATACTTTTTGGAGAACAGTCAATCTCACAATCAGGTAAACAACATTGTAACCGCCATCCTGTTCGATTACAGGGGGCTGGATACCCTGGGCGAAGCCACTGTGCTGTTCGCCGCCGTATCCGGGGTTTTGACCGTGCTCAGGAAGATGAAACCGGTGAAAAGGGGTGGTAAAAGATGAACTGGGAGATGTCCAAGATCGTCCGAACGGTCACCGACATAATGGTAGTTCCCATAATCGTGTATGGTATCTATCTTATCGTACACGGGCATCTCACACCCGGAGGGGGTTTCCAGGGAGGCGCCGTCATAGCGTCATCCACCGCGCTTCTGATCATCGCATACGGTTCATTCAGGGACCATAAAGCGGACCTGTCCTCCATAGAATCCATAGGCCTTACACTGTTCATTATTTTGGCACTGTTGGGCTTGTTCTTGGGGGCGACCATGTTCCACAATTACAGCGCGGGAACGGGCGGGCTGTTCGGAGGGACTGTTCCCCAGGGCATAAACCCGGGATACATAAACACCGGGGGCACGGTGCCCCTGATGAACATCATGGTTGGCCTTGAGGTCGCCGCCGCACTCAGTTTGATCCTCTTGATGATGGGAAAAGCCAGTGATTCAGTGGAGGTGGAAGCATGAACCAGTGGGTGATTGCGCTGCCTTTCATAACGGTGGCCCTGCTAATATCCCTGGGATTGTACACCATACTCTTCAAAAGGAACCTAATCAAGATGATCATGGGTCTGGCCATAATACAGAACGGTGTCAATCTCTTTCTGGTTTCCCTTGCCTACCGTGAGGGTTACGCCGCACCCATATGGACCAGTGCGCCCGGAGAGGATATGGTGCTACCAACATCCCATGCATTGACCCTCACCAGCATCGTGATAGGTTTAGCCACCACGGCTCTGATGCTTTCATTCGTGATAATGCTGAAAAAGCACAAAGGGTCCGTTGACTCTTTCAAGAACAGGAGGTGCAGAGAATGAGTATGGACCTTGTATCGGCCTCTCCAGCCTTCGTCCTCGGCATTCCGTTGTTGTTTGCGTTCCTTACACCCCTAGCCAACCGGGTCTCCAAGGACCTGAGGGATGCCATGTTCGTGATAGGGTTGCTCCTTACCGCCCTGTTCGTGGGGATAATGGCATACGAGGTGTACACCTCCGGTAGCTGGATCTATGTATTCGGTTCCGAGGAGAGTCGGCCCACCCAGACCGCTTCATACTTCAGGATAATGTTCGCCGCAGATGGCTTCTCCGCCCTGGCATCCATAACCATGGTGATAACCGCTTTGGGAGCGGGGCTGTATTCCTTCGCATACATGGAAGGTAACACAGGTATGGAAAAGTTCTACACACTTTTTTTCCTCACCCTTGCAGGTGTCATGGGTATGGTACTAACAGCGGACCTCTTCAACCTCTTCGTTTGGTTCGAAGTGACATCAATAGCGTCCTGCGGCCTCGTGGCCTTCCAGAACTACAAGGTGAAGAGCGTGGAAGCCGCCCTTAAATACATGTTCATAAGCGTGCTCGGAGGGTTGTTCTTTTTGGTATCCATAGGTCTGCTCTACGGTGAATACGGTGTACTGAACTTTTTCCTTCTGGCGGACGCACTCACTGGAGGTATGATAGACAAGGTGGCCCTGTCCATAATCATCGTAGTGTTCGCCATGAAGGCCAGTAGCGTGCCCATGCACATGTGGGCACCGGATGTTTATGCGGAATCCCCCGGTTCGGTCACACCCTTCATTGCGATCACGTCCCTGGGGTCCCTCTTCGTACTCACACGGATAATATTCACCCTGTTCAGGTATTCCTTCGGTGTTGCGGCCGTGGGCCATCTGCTGATCATACTGGGTCTTCTATCCATGTTCGTGGGCATATCCATGGCCCTGAAGCAGAGTGATGTGAAGAGATTGATAGCGTACCTTTCCGTGTCCCAGATAGGATACATGCTCATGGCCATAGGAGTGGCCTTCGCCACCCTGGATTCTGCGGATTATTCCTCTTTCGGAGCCATGGCCCTTGAAGGTGGCTTGTTCCATATGATCAACGACGGAGTTTACAAAGCCCTGCTCTTCCTTTCCGCTGCCTCGGTGGTCTATGCCACGGGCATAGGGGATCTGAACAAGCTCGGGGGTCTGGCACACAAGATGCCTTACACCACCATGTTCTTCCTCCTGGGTGGATTATCCATAGCCGGTGTTCCGCCCCTTTCCGGATTCAGCTCGAAATTGCTAATATACCAATCGGTGTACCTCTACCACCCCATACTGGCCATAATAGCACTGGTGGTGAGCATAATCACATTCGCACTGATAGGTAAGATATTCTACAGTGCGTTCCTGGGCCCGGATCAGGGTCTAACCAGAGGGGAGGTACCCAGGTCCATGCTGGTGGCCATGGGGATCCTTACAGTAGTAGTCATATTGTTCAGCCTGTTCCCCAACTACGTTGTGGCGGAGATAGTGGTACCCGCGGTAGAGGGTTTGGGGGTGGTGGCGTGATAGATATACTCTTGAAGGACATGTGGAGTCCCATCGTCTTCATAATAGTATCCTTGCTGACAGCATTGGTTGCCTACATGTTCTACAGGATAGGCGATGAGGGATACAAGCGTACGAGACACAAGGGAGAACCCTTCATATCGGGTAACATGCCCCCCAAGGACCCAAGGATGATACACGTGGGCGGGGATAACGTGTTCTGGGGATTCACCCACGCCCTGAGAAAATATCTTGATCCCCTGGTCAAAGCTCACACGGGGATCATCAACGATTATGTTTACTGGATGGTCATAACCATGGCACTGGTGCTGATATACGTCTATTTATTAATATGAGGTGAAATGTCATGAAACTCACAAAAACCTTCGATAAAGCGCTCTGGGTCTTCCACGTGAACAGCGGGTCGTGTAACGGCTGTGACATTGAGATAGTTGCGGCATTGACTCCACGTTACGATGTGGAAAGATTTGGCATAAAACTGGTTGGTTCTCCTAGACATGCGGATGTGCTGCTCTTCACCGGCCCTGTCACAAGAAAGATGAAGGAACGCGTACTCAGGGTCATCGACCAGACCCCCGAACCAAAGGTGGTGATGGTGGTAGGTAACTGCGGCAGTACCACTGGGGTATTCTACGATAGTTACGCCATAGATGGACCCATAGACACCCTTTTGCCCCCAGGGACCCACATAGTTTACGTAACCGGTTGTCCCGTGCGACCGGAGAATCTCATCAACGGTGTTAAGGAAGCATGGTTATACCTGGAAAAACTACGAGGTGATGATAAATGAAGAGTATAAAGCTCCCCATGAGCATGGACCAGCTGGAGGCCTATTTCAAAAAACATCTGGGCCAAGGAATACACGATCTAAGGAGGGAGGAGATCAAGAAAGGTATCAAGCGGAAGCCCATGAAGCTTATATGGTTCACCGTGGACAGAAAATACTTTCGGAAAGCGGTCATGCTGGTATCCCAAATACACATACCCCATCTGTCGGTCACCTCCGGTTCGGACAGGGGCGATTTCGTGGAGTTGATTTATCACTTCGCTGTGAATTACGGACATCCGGGAGATGAGGTGAGCGTGAACATAAAGGTCCACCTGCCCAAGGATGACCTGACCATCCCCACCATCACGGACATGGTCCCCGGGGCCATAACCACTGAAAGGGAGAAGCAAGAATTTTTGGGGATAACGGTCAAGGGTATCCCGGATTCCAGACGACTATGGCTGGATGAGAATTTCCCCAGGGACAGATACCCGTGGAGGTGGGATGAAACGGGCATGGAAAGTATGTCAAGGTACGTTCACGACGAGAGCGAGGCCTCCAACCCGCCCACTGCCAAGAACCCCAGGAGAGGAGGTGACAAGGATGAGTGACAAGAACACCTATCAAGTCCCCATAGGACCAATACATCCAGCCTTCAAGGAGCCGTTCATGGTCAATTTCGTCCTGGATGGAGAAACCATAGTAGATGCCGAGGCGCACCCCGGGATGAACCACAGGGGCGTAGAGTTCATGGGGATGCACAGGAACCCACTGAAAGTGATCCCCCTGGCAGAGCGCATATGCGGTATATGCTCCATCGTTCACCAGCACATGTTCACTACCGCAACAGAACATGCCGCAGGCATAGAGCCCACCGAACGTGCCAGATACATAAGAACCATACTTGCAGAATTGGAAAGGATCCATTCCCACGTACTTTGGGCCGGGGTGGCCGCCCATGAGATAGGTTTCGACACACACCTCCACTTCACATGGAAGGTGAGGGAAAGGGTCATGGACCTTCTAGAATACATCACTGGCAACAGGGTCAACTATGCCATGTGGACCATAGGGGGCGTAAACCGTGATATCACAAAGAAAATGTATCCCAAGATAGAAGACACACTACTTTACTACGAGTCACTCTACGGAAAATTAGAGGACATATTCCTGGGTGACACGAGCATACGACTTAGGACCAGGAACGTGGGCATACTCACGGAAGAAGATGCCCTACGCTTGTGCGGAGTGGGACCCACGGTCAGGGCCTCAGGGGTGAGAAAGGATGTCAGGATAGACCAGCCCTATGCAGCCTACGGTGATCTGGATCTGGATTATGTGATCCCTTCCTCCTTCGGTTACGAGAACACCGGAGATGTGTTCTCCAAGACCCTAGTACGGTTGAAGGAGATACCCCAATCCATAGACCTCATCAGACAGTGCGTTGACGGGATGCCGGATGGGGACATAGACAGTGAACCGAGGAAAGCGGTCCTGATCAATAAGCTTAAAAAGGCGGACGGCGAGGGGATCGGTCGTATAGAGGCACCCAGGGGAGAGGCATTTCATTACGTGAGATTGGAGGGTGGAATGGAAGAAGTTGCCAACTGGAAGGTGAGGGCGTCAACATACAACAACCTGACGACCTATCGCCCCATGTTCATGGGTGAGCAGATAGCGGATATCCCCATAATTGCCGCATGCATAGACCCCTGTATAGGTTGCATGGATCGTGCCGAGGTGGTGGATGTTAGGTCAGGGGAGAGAAAACATTTCAGTCACGAGGAACTGCACCGGCTCAGCGTTGAGAAGACAAAAATGCTTTTGGGAGGATTACCATGAATTTTGAGGAATGGACTCTGAGGCTTTTGGTAATACTGGTCTTGCCTTTCATCGGGATATTCCTGGGGCTCGCATACAAGGGCTTCGACAGGAAGATATCCGCCATGATGCAGTCCCGGATAGGACCACCCCTGAGGCAGCCCTTCAGGGATGTGAAGAAACTGTTCATGAAGGAGAATATAATCCCGGACCACGCCGTGGCCTGGGTCTTCCATGGAGCACCTCTGTTCGCCCTTATCGCCCCGCTTGTAGCCCTGGCCTACCTACCCCTGGGACCCTTCGAACCGGTAATGGAGGGCTACGGGGATCTCATATTGATACTATACCTACTGGCGATACCTGCCGTGGCCATGGCCATGGGAGGGTTGGCATCCGGTTCACCCTATGCCACCGTCGGTGCCCAGCGTGAGCTCGTCCTCATGATGAGCTATGAGTTCCCCCTTGCCATCGCGGCGGTGACAATTGCATGGAAATATGAGAGCTTTTCCCTGGCAGCCATATCCCAAACACCCGTCTGGAGTATGGTGGGTCCCATGGGAGCCTTGGGCCTATTGCTGATCGCCCTGGGCCTATTCGCCGTACTCCCAGGAGAATTATCAAAGGTGCCCTTTGACCAGGCCGAGGCGGAAACCGAGCTTGGAGGAGGGCTGTTCGTTGAATATTCCGGCAGGAACCTGGGTGTGTTCTATCTGGCAGAGGCCGTGAAGATGGTGGTTGTGGGGGCCCTGCTGATCGCCCTTCTGTTCCCCCATAACATATCCCAGTGGTACTCCTTCGGGGGACCTGAATTGCTGGGAGTTTCGGTGCTCGGTACCGTTGCTGACGTTCTCTTCTTCCTATTCAAACTGCTGATCATAATATACGCGGGAGTGTCCCTGGTAAGGGTGGCCCTTGCCAGGTTCCAAATAGACAAAGCCAGTTACTTCTACTGGGTACCCATGACACTCCTGGGACTCCTGGGAACGGTACTGGTCGTGATGGAAGGAGTAATATGAGGTGATATGAATGCCAACATCTACCGTATTCACACTGATAAGACAACTGGTCACCAAAAAGGCGACCAACAAATTTCCGGTGACATATGCTCCGGACAACATGCACGCAGCAGCAGCGGAGATCCAGAAAGGCAGGTTGAAGATCAACCCGCCGGTGGAGCTACCTCCGAACTTCCGGGGAAAGCTGGCCTATGACGTTGATGCATGCATAGGCTGCAAGATATGTTTGAAGGTCTGTCCGTCGGAGGCGCTGGTCTTTAAACCGGAGGAAAAGAAGATCAAGCATTACGTATCACGGTGCACCTTCTGCAGCCAGTGTGTGGACGTTTGCCCCAAGGATTGTTTGAAGATGTCGGACGAGTTCCTCATAGCCGGATTGGATAAGTACGGTAAGGATATGGTCCTGAACCCCTGATCACAGCCAGGGTATATCCTTCCATCCGTCGGTCATGAGTAATTCCAGCAGTTCCCCCTTTGCCCTTTCCAGCTCCGGGGTCATGCCCTCCCGTAGAGACATATCCTTGGGTTGAATTCCTATTAGCGTTACGGTTTCCGCCTTCCCGGCCAGGAAATCCATAACCAAAGAAAGGGGCAGTGCGTGGGTACTCATGGTGAAGACACCCAACCTATCCCTGGGGACCCTGCGTATCTCTCCGGGTTCCAGACCCATGTTCGCCGCATCCACGATGACCACTTCTTGGTATATCCCCTCTTCGATGTGGGGGATGAAATTTTCTGGCATGGTGCCGCAGTCCTCAACATCCCACCCGTCCCGTTCAAATCCCCGGGCCACCTCCTCGCCGATGGCATCATCGCCCCTTATGTCGTTTCCCACGCCCAGGAGGATGTTTTTCTTCATGTCCCCGGGAGCAATGGGCAGGCATAATAAACATTTCCCAAAGAGAAAATTATTTGATACCCCTTTACTTAACCTACTTGGACATGGAGACCTTCAAAGAACGTTGCAAGAAGATAATGGAATTCGCAGATCAGGAGGAGTTCGACGAGTATGCGGAACAGAATCTCAACAAAAAATTGTATTCGTGGAAAGAAAATTTCCGGGAACCCATCGCCTCGTTGGACTACTTCGTTAACGGGAAAGAATACTCGTCCCTGATGGAAGCGCTCTATAAGGAAGAAGTACTCTCAAAGATCAAGATCAACTTTTTGAAACCGTCCCTTAGCGGTAAGTGGAATTTTTCCAAGCCCACACAAAGCATAATGGAAAGGAGTGGAAAAGCACTGTTGAGGACCCTGGATTTCAAACCGGACTCGTTAAATCCCTGGGCCAATGCAAGACGTATAAAGGAAGAAAAGGTGATGTTAAGAGCATACATCACAGATTTCTACGTTCCCGTATCCATCCAAACCAAATCAAGATTCCACCACGCCCAGGAAATACCAAGACAGTTCGACCCCCATCTGAAAAAGATGGCCGGGCTGTGGCGTGATGTGAGAAGGGGGGTTATACCCTTCGAGATATACGTCTGCGCTTACACCCCCAAAGACCGCTATATATATGTCATCAATGTCATGGGCGACGCACAGATGCCACATCCCCTGCACAAGATCCCCTATCATCACAAAGTGGACCGTCCGCCTCTGGAGTACATGATATTCGATACAGTTATAGCCCACGTTGAGTTTCCAGAACTGGTAAAAAAGATGTGGTTGTTCATATTCGAATGCGGCGAGACCACCGTCCCCGATCTGGCCCACAAATTCAACGTGCCTAACCAGATAGCACAGAACAACCTTAACGCACTGGCCTCCAAGAACCTTATATCTGTGAGGAAGGACATCTACTACAACGTGAATATGGAAGAGGTTAACAAGCGGGCCAGTAAGCTATCCAATATCTAATTCGCCTTTGCCTGCTTTATAAGGTCCCCCAGTGTCAATACGGCCCCGTCGTTTGATGAGTGGGTTGGTGCCTCCTGATATTCGTCCATCAATTCTATGTTAAGAGACGATTCCAGTTTTTTTGTGAGTTCGTCGCTGGGTCGTAAAGAGCCCTTCTCTAGTTTGGCGATCACGGACTTTTTCTCATTCACACTTTGTGCCAGATCATCCTGGGTTTGTCCCATCTCCAATCTTGCCTCACGTATCCTGTCGCTGTAATCCAGTGCGAGCACTTTGTCGCCCCTGGACATCCCTCTTGTGCTGCTGTAGGCTTCCCTCTTCTTTTGGATACGTCGTAAGATCTCATCCTGGGATAGAGAATTCTTACCAGATGCTAAAACTTCTTTTCCGTGGCGGGAACAATCCGAACATACCTGGAGTGTCGACCCCTCTATAGAAACTGTACTTGGCTTTCCAACTTTTTTTCCACATAGTTCACAATTCATCTAAAATTCCCCCAATCATGTGATAATGGAAAAGTGGTTTAGGGGTTATAAACATTTTCTTCCGATTTCAAAAAAAACGTCCGTTTTGCCCCTCATCTTAAAGAAAACTTATATATCCCCGTTTTCATTACCCTTTAGATTAAAGGAGTCTTAAAATTATAAAATGTGGTATCATGGCTTCGAAAAAGAAGGAAAAAACGGAAGCAGTTGATTGGTTCGACGAGCTTGACGAGGAATTGGAGAAGAAAACCGAAGAGACCTTTAGGGATATGGGTGAACGGGACTCCAAGTTAGCTGACATTAATCAACAGTTCATAAAGGACTTTTGGAGGATCTGGATCCGCTTTGAAAAGATAAACGTGCACTTCAGCATGAAACCGGAATACAGCTCCTTTGCGAAGATAAAGGAATTTCCCGAGAACTGGGAGTTCAAGGAAAACTTCGATTTTGCCGGGGTACGAACCATCCGACTGATGGATAAAACCCAGGATGAAAATCGGGCCGGAGACACTCTACTCATTGAGTATTACACCGATGAAGATTCCTTCAAGGTGGGTATGTTCTTTGAATTCTGCGAAGGGGAGACCTACTACAAATACAGTGGCTGGAAAAGGATATACGCCAGATATATGATCTGGGAGACCGACTTCCCTCTGAAGAGCAAGGAGTTGGACAAATTCCATGAGTCCTTGAAGGATATCGTAAAGGTATGGTACGAGTCGCACCTGAAAAAGAATAGGAGTGTCATATTGGACCATATCAACCAGAACTACGACAAGATAGAGGAATATCCTGAATAGATAAACCCCTTCCACTTTCACATTTTTTCTTGGCCCTCCCGTAAAGTGTTAAATACCTCAAAGGTTTAGCCGGTTATCACATTCGAAAAAAAAAGCGTGATAGAATGAACAAAAACGAAGAACTCGCGCCCCATGTAAACGATATAACCCGGGCGCTAAAAGGAAAAGCAAGCGAAGAAGAAGTCGAACGAGAACTCCAGGAGTGGCTGGAAAAATACAGGGTGGACCTGCCTACCGCCAAAAGATCGGTGGTCAACAAACTCGGAGGGGATCCCCAGGATCTTTACATCCGTACCGAGAAGAAGATCGGCGAGATAACAGGTGCGGAAAAGAACCTTGAGGTCAAGGTGAGGATCGTGTCCATAACCGAAAAGAACATAGAGGTGGATGGTGAACCCAAGAAGATATATTACGGTATCTTCGGGGATGACACGGGTACCATACCCTTCACTCTGTGGGAGCCACTGACCGAGGAACTTGAAAAGGGTGATACAGTACATGTGATCAACGCATATGCCACCACATGGAACGACAAGCCCCAGATCAACATCGGTTCCCGGGGAAGGATGAAGATGCTCGAGGACGGTGATGTACCGGAATTCAAAAGAACCCCCCAGCGATGCAACATAATGGATGTTCGCGAGGGTATGAGAGACCTCATAATCACCGGTAGAATACTCTCTCTGGAGAACAAGATCATACAGACTGAAAACGGTGAAAAGGACCTCTGTTCGGGCATAGTCGCGGACCCCACGGGTAAGATACAGTTCAGCGCATGGCACGATTTTGACCTGAAAGAGGATCAGGTGATCGAGGTTGAGGGCGGATACATACGCTCATGGAGAGGTGTACCCCAGCTGAGCTTTGACGAGAACGCCTCGGTGGAAGTCCTTGACGACTCCACTGTGCCCTCCGGAGCGGATCTGGAGGAGGCGGGTATGATGACCATATCCCAGCTGGCCCGAAGGGGTGGTGCCGTGGATGCCATCATAGACGCCGTGATGATAGACGTGAAGAGCGGTAGCGGCTTGATATTCAGATGCCCCGAGTGCAACCGTGTGGTCCAGAAGAGTGCGTGCAGGATACACGGAAAGGTTGACGGTGAACCGGACCTGCGTGTAAAGGGCATACTGGACGACGGTACCGGTGCCCTGACTGTCATAATCACCCGGGACGAAACCGAGAAGATACTCGGGTACGATCTGGACAAAGCGATGCAGATCGCCAGGGATCGGATGGATCATGGTATAATAAAGGACGAACTCGAAGACCGACTCATAGCCCAGCCCCTGAGGTTGAAGGGAAACGTAACGTGCGACGACTACGGTCTCATGCTCATAGCAAGCGATGTGCAGGAGAAGAAGATAGACATGGAAAAGGAAGCCCGCAGACTCCTTGATGAGGTGAGGATATGAGCATGATACAGAGAGAGGTCGCCTGGAGACTGTTCGCCGAGGAATTCAACCAGTCAACGCTGGAGATCAGCGGCAGCGAGGCGGAAAGGACCCCGTCCTACGTGGTTACCCCCTTGGGTGCCATGGTCAACCGGGTGTACATGGTGGGTGTTCTCACGGAAACGGAGAACCTCGGGACCCAGGACGATCCCATGTGGAGAGCCAGGGTTTCTGATCCCACAGGAACCTATTTCGTGTCCGCCGGGCAGTACCAGCCCGGCGCGGCCACCGCCATATCATCCCTGGAACCCCCTGCCTTCGTGGCAGTTGTGGGAAAGTCCAGTGTGTACAGACCTGACGATGAATCCATGTTCACCTCCCTGAGGTGCGAGTGCATCAAGGTGGTATCCGAAGAGCTTCGGGATTACTGGATCCTAGAAGCTGCCCGTGCCCTTAAAACGAGGCTGGAGGCCATGGAAGAGGCACGCAAGATGGATAACGTGTCCGTGGAAGAACTGACGAAGCTCGGATTCGAATCGGATCTAGCCAGGGGCGTGGTCAAGGCTGCGGAGCACTATGATTCCATTTCCCTGGACAAGTACTGGTCCATGCTGGAGGATTCCCTGATGTACGTCCTTCCCGAGTACGAGAGGAGAACTACCCTGGAGGAATCCACCGATGTTACAGAGGAGGATAACAGCGAACTCGAGGATTTGATACTGGAGATCATAGGTGAGATGGAAGAAGAGTTGAGTCAGGACGAAGGAGTGGACTACGGAGACCTCATGGTGGAAGTGATGAACCGGGCAAAGATATCCGAAGAGGAGTTCGAAGAGGCCGTGAAGAACCTCAGGTCCATCGGTCATCTTTACGAGCCGGACCTCGGTTCCCTTAAAAGAATATACTGAATCAGCCCTTCCCTTCCCGCTGTTTACCGATGGCTTCCCTCAGTTTCAGCTTCCCTTCCACCACCTGCTGAGCCAGGTCCTTTGAGATGGTGATCTCACCGTCACTCTGTATCCTGCTGCGTCTCTGCATCTCTTTTATTTCACCATCTGTAGCCTCTACGTGGTGAGGACCATATGCGATCTCACCCAGGGATATCGCTATCTTCTTGGCGGCCTCTATGTCCGGAGAATCTACATGATGGGTGGTGTATTCCTCGTTGACTATCTCTATCCTCAGGGGAAGACCTTTCAACGAATTGAGTGTCCGGTTCCGGTTGGTTTTATCACCGTGGCCCACCTTTACAACCATGGTATGAAAATCGTATCCCGCCATGTATCTTTCGATCAGATCCCTTACCGTCTCGGGGGACTCCGCGTATGCAGTTTCAAGGACCTTTCCGTCGCCCAGGAGTACCACTCCCGGTCTGAAACCGGGGTCTATGCCCACCACCATAACATGGTATGACGATTTTCCGGAGAGGGCATTGAGGGCGATCCTGACACCCATGCGTATGTCCTCATCAATACCAATCACATTATCGTGCTCTATCAACGGTTCCTCCGGAGGGGTGGTGAGGATCACACCCACGTTATCGGGGATCCTGTCATGGGGGGAAAGACTGAGGAAGGGGATATCCCTCTGTTTCAGTTCCCTGACGAGGTCATAGTAGAACTCGAAATTGTCCGTGGCGATGGCTAGTATCTTCACTGTGAAGGGTAATAGTTCATGGGGATATATCTTTTTTGAAAAAAAAGAGAGAGAAAGGGTTTTTTTACTCCACGTGGGGAGCGGATCCGATCAGTCCGGTTTCCATGAGGGTTTTCGTATGTTTTCTGCTTCTGAGTATAAGGCTCTCGGCCTTTGCCCTGAGTTCCTCCTCGCTGATCTCTATCCTTGCGATACCCTGTTCTATGGCTTTGAGACCCACACGGACCGCCTGATGGATGTAAACCTCGGTATTGTCCATGGTGGGTACCAGATAATCCTCATGTATGCCCTGACGTTCGGCAACCTCGGCTATGGCATAAGCCGCTTCTATGTGCATCTCGTCGGTGATGGTCTTGGCCCTGACATCCAGAGTACCCCGGAATATTCCCGGGAATCCGATGGAATTGTTAACCTGATTCGGGAAATCTGATCTCCCGGTACCCACTATCCTCACACCGGCCTCCTTGGCCTCCCAGGGCCATATCTCCGGTATGGGATTGGCTTCAGCAAAGAGGATACCGTCGTCGTTCATCTTGGTCAGCCATTCCTTCTTGATGGTGTCTGGTCCGGGTTTTGAGGCCGCTACGACCACATCCTTGCCCTCGATTAGGTCGGGGATGCCGCCGTCCGTCTTGGCTTTGTTGGTCTTTTGTGCGAATTCCCACTTGACCGGGGAACGTTCCCTGTCCAGATCGTCCCTATCTGCATGCAGGAGTCCCCTGGAATCGCACAATGTGAGATTCTTTCCCGGGACACCGGCTTTTAATAAGGTTCGTGCCAAGCACAGATTGGCAGCCCCGGAACCTATCAGGCCTATCTCCACTTGGTCCAGTTCCTTGTCCACCACCTTCAAGCCGTTTATAATGGCTGCCAGGGTGATGGCTGCGGTGCCCTGCTGATCATCGTGCCAGACCGGTATGTCCATCTCTTCCCTTAGCCTGTCCAGTATGTAGAAACACTTGGGTTTGGATATGTCCTCCAGGTTGATACCTCCGAAGGAGGGGGCTATCCACTTGACGGCCTGGATTATATCATCCGGCTCGTGGGCATCGATGCATATGGGAAATGCATCCACTCCACCCAGGTACTTGAAGAGCAGACCCTTGCCCTCCATGACAGGCATGCTCGCTTCCGGGCCGATATCTCCCAGCCCGAGAACCCTGCTCCCGTCACTGACCACGGCCACGTTGTTCCATTTGTTGGTGTGCTCGTAAACCTTCAGGGGGTTTGCGTGTATATCCTGACATGGCTTTGCGACACCTGGGGTGTACCAAACCCCAAAATCATCGAAGCTACTGACCTGTACCTTAGGGGATATCTCTATCTTGCCTCTGTAAAAGGGATGCCATTTCATGGACTTCCTTGCCGGTAGTTCCGCCTTCTTTATGAGTTCCTCTTTTGTAAGTTGCTCTTTTTTGCTCATGGGACTGCCTCTGCGGAGGAAAGAATAAATGGCATATAAATATGTAATGGGGCTTTCACAGCAAATTCACGATCAATAGGAAGTTTCCTAGTCCCAGGAACACTCCCAGCAATATGGCCATGGCCATGAACATCCATGCCCGTATCTCCTCGCCCAGATGTTCCGCCCGTACGGCACCCAGAACGAGGCCGAGACCGATGATGACCATCCCTACGTTTATGAACAAAAGGGAGAAGATTATCATGGTTGATGCGTATCTGACCGGTTCTTCTGACCATTCCGATACAGCGTGCATGGAGAACAGAAGGGAATAGCCGGCGATCAAAAGGAGGAAGCCTATGATCAATATGTTGACATACCCAGTGTATCTATCGGCGGTGGCAGATCTTCTGGGTTTTAACTTCTTCTTGCCGGAAGGGGATGCTGACCCGGTGTCCCATTTGAACCTGCGGTTGCATTTATTGCAGATTCCTGAGCCATCTTCCAGGAACTCCATATCATCTGAGCCGCACGAACCGCATATGCCTTCCTGGGGTTTCCTCACCATTGATCCACCTTTTTTATAGCAACCGGGCGGGGGTCATAAATAAGTTTCTATTTTCTCCAGGCGATGTCAACCTCGTCGGTACGATAATTCTGCATGACGGCACTTTTTTCCAAGGGTGTTTCACAACCTGCCTTGTACATAATATAGCCAGTCCAGGCGATCATGGCTCCGTTGTCCACGCAAAGAGGGCCTGGAGGAGCGTATGCCCTGGCCCCTCTTTCTGCGGCCATGGTTTCCACCATGCCCCTTAGTCTTTTGTTCCGTGCAACGCCCCCTCCCAGTAAAACCTCGTTCTTGCTCGTATGTGCCAGAGCCCTCTCAGTGACCTCAGTGAGCATGGCGAAAACCGTTTCCTGCAAGGAGTAACAGAGGTCATCCAGGGGACTTGAAGAATTGAGAGAGGCTGTCAATATACCCGAGAAGGACACGTCCATCCCCTTGACACTGTAGGGCAGCTCAACGAATCCTTTGGCAAGGCTGGCCCTTCTTTCTATCTCCGGGCCAGCGGGGAAGGGCATGTGGTTCATCCTTCCGAACTTGTCAAGCATGTTCCCTACCCCTATATCCAGTGTCTCACCGAACACCCGGTACCTCCCCCGTGAAAACGCTATGACCTGGGTGTTTCCGCCGGAAGCGTAGAGTAGAACAGGGTCCGAGCAATCCGTTGTAAGTCGACCGATCTCTATATGGGCTATGCAGTGGTTCACCCCCACCAGTGGAACCTTCAAGGCAAGAGATAATGCCCTGGCGGCGGTGGCCACCGTACGTAGGCAGGGGCCCAGGCCAGGACCCTGGGAAAAGGAGACGAGGGAGATATCCTCCCGCACTATACCTGCGGTTTCCAGGGCTTCGTTGATAGCGGGGAGCATATTGCTCGCATGGTGGTTGGCTGCCTCTCTTGGATGAATCCCCTCCTTTGGTTTGTAGCTCTTCATCACATTGGCTAACACGTTACCTTCTTCATCCAGGATACCCACGCCCAGTGTATGCGCGGTTCCCTCTAATCCCAATATATGCATAAAAAAAAGAAAGGGGAAGTGGGTTATACGTTTTTCTTACTTGGATTTACCGATGCGATAGACACCAGTACCGCAACCCGGGCACTCGCCCTTGTTGGCAGGTCTGCCGTTCTTCATGGTGACGGCCTGGGCGTTCTTCATCTCTACCTTTTTCCTACATTTTACACAGTATGCTTCTACCATAATATTCACTGAGGGAGGTATAGGCGCCATGGATATTAAAGCTTTCCTTAGTTTGTGCCTAAATAGCCTCATATCAAAAGAGTTGAACAGGTGACCGTAGTAAGCCCCTTTCTGTTTCAAGACGGCATTCATCTATGCGTCCTACCCGCCGGTCCCGGAATGATCATCCCGGCATCTTTGGACTTGCTCCGGTGGGGAGTCGCCGTTTCATCGATCCCTCCGGTTCTCAGCTCTGCGGGTTAACTCACCTTGCCTTGCGGCAGGCTTCGCACACTTCACAGCTCACCGGAGGACGTGTCGTTTCTGCGCCCTTGCCGAGACTCTCGCCTCACCGCCTTGCGACGGTCCACCTTTTCCGCGGAGAGGGGACTTTCCTCAGGGTCGAACCCCGTCGGCCGTCCTCGGTCTCCTGTTCGCACTGTAGGTGGACTTCCGATGTATAAATAATTGTTGATGGCCCTGCCTCAATGTATCTCCGGCCTGCCCTCGCTCCTGAGGACCCAC
This sequence comes from Candidatus Halarchaeoplasma halalkaliphilum, assembly GCA_007133925.1. Lineage (GTDB taxonomy): Archaea > Thermoplasmatota > Thermoplasmata > Halarchaeoplasmatales > Halarchaeoplasmataceae > Halarchaeoplasma > Halarchaeoplasma halalkaliphilum. The sequence continues at coordinate 34,287 of SLLU01000069.1, forward strand.
ATACCCTTATACTGGCTATACTCGAAAAAACCGTCTATCACGATGTGGTCGCCCTTGGCCATGTCCCTGTCAACATGCCAACCGTCCACCTCGCAGCTCAGCCTCCTGTACGGGTTATCTAGGGGGCAGATCACTATGTGTGTACCCCTTGAGATGGTCCAAAGGTCCTTCACCTCCCCGCGGACCCTTACGTTGGTGCCCTCGTACCACGTGGGATTCTCCAGTATGGACTCTATGGGTGTGAAACTGGATCTGGCCCTTTCCACCATCCTCATATCCCCGGGATTGGAGACCCTCATGCGATACTGGCGACCGTACTGTTCCACACGCCCCTGAAAGTACACTATTGCACCCGGGATCATGTACTCCTTTCCATCCACGTCCTCCATCACGTCCGAGTTTATCAACACCGTGATTTTGTGTTCGTCTTCCGGCTCCCGTATGGAAACATGAAAGGTCCCGTGAAATAGTCTTCTGTCCATAACGTAACCCTGGGTCTTCACCACGGTATCCAAGTATTCCCCGTCTATATCCCCCACGGCGACCTGAGGGGGTTCTTGTGAAGCAGAGAGGACGAACAATGCGGATGTTCCCAGAAGAGCACCTAGAGTGACGATAAATAACAATCTTTTTCCGTCGGGTTTGGGAAGTTCCATCAGATCACCCCAGGAGTTCCGTCAGCCTGGTTTCCAGTATCTCCGCGGGTATGTCCGATAGTGAAACTTCCGTTGTCCGACCCCTGTTGGATGAAACGGTGGTGGTGTTTAGGAGTCCGTGATCCGATATGGAGTTCAGGTACTTCCAGAACTGGGTGTGGCCCAGCTTTTTTTGTCCGAACTCTTCGCACACCACCTTGTAACATTCCTCTACGTCACCGGTGGTGGTGAAGGGTGAAGACCTCAGGAGCCGGACCGCCGATAGCAGCACCAGGCGTTCCTGAAGATTGAGTTCCCTTATCTTGTCCTCGGTGAAATAGGGATCGATATCCGCCTTGGCACCCCTTATGTCCTCCGCACCTATGTTGTCCTTTCCCTTGGCCTCCGCAATAAGGGAGGCACGTTCAAGGAGCTCTATGCCGAACCGGGCATCGCCCCTTTCGGACGACGCTGTGGTTGACAGAAGTCTCAACTCCGCTTCACCCAGAGCATCTGGATAAAGGGCCAGCTCCGAACGATATGCAAGGATGTCGTGGAGTTCCTCCTGGGAATACTTAGGGAATTTTACCCG
>SLLU01000053.1 GCA_007133925.1 Candidatus Halarchaeoplasma halalkaliphilum
AATCGATACCATCCTCACCGTGCTTTCGTATGCTGTTGAACATGTCGTCCGAGGTCATGTCTATGAGCGCGTTCTTCCTGGCCATCTCCAGGCCGCACTGGTATATGGGCACGCTGCCCACGGGGAGTTCCGTGGCTTCGATGATGGTCTTACGTATCCTGTCCACATCTCCCCCGGTGCTCAGGTCCATCACTGCATCCGCCTTGTACAGTTCTGCCATACGGAGCTTCTCCAGCTCTGTGTCCAGGTCTTCATTCCCCTTGGATGTTCCCAGGTTCACGTTTATCTTGATCTTGAGTCCCTCACCGATGGGGACGGGTCTCGGTGCATGTACGGGGTTGCACGGGATGACCGCCCGACCCGAAGCCACGAGTCTGGCCAGTTTTTCAGGGGACACAGGTTCCCCTGCGGCTCCCCTTTTGACATACTCCGGTACGGTCCTCTCGCACTCTTCCATCAATGTCATGTGGGAAGATTATGAAAAGGGCTTCAATATAACGTTTTGCTCGGGAAAAATTTGGTTTTCGATGTAAAAAGTTAAATATCGAATGTAATTATGTATTTATCACATTCCCCTACATAGAGGTGCTAGATTGTCAGATGACGATATGAAAACATGTCCCGTTTGTGATGCTAACATACCGACGGATTCGAGAAAATGCCCCTATTGCGGCGTGGTGACCGAATTCTTCGCCCAGGACGAGTATGTCCCCGAATTCCAGGGAGGTGAGGAGAGGTTCAAGAACATGGTACACTCACTCCAGGGAACCGACGAGGAAGATATAATAGAAGGGTTGCGGAGATTGGGCCACGGGAACGACGAGGAAGACGAACTCATCGTTTTCGAATGCCCCGTATGTCAGGCCAACGTGGCAGAGGATGATCTCGAATGTCCAAACTGCGGTGCCATCTTCGAGGAGAGGCCGGAGGATGATGAGAAAAAAGAATTGGAGGGATTGATAAAAGAGGTCAGGACAAAACTATCCCAGTGCAGGGATACCAATTTCGACCTTACCATACTTAAGAACTGCATGAGGACGGCAGTCAAGGCCGAGAAGAAAAAGGACTACGTGGAGGGCATAAAGGCTGCCGGGGAAGCTCTTTCAGTCTCGGAAAAGATGCTCTCCATGTTCGACCTGTTGAATCAATCCAAAGAACGCCTGAAGAGCATGAAAGAGCTGGGACTGGAATTCGCACCCCATCTGGAGAAGACCAAAGCGGCAAAGAAACAAGCGGACGGGGGCCAATTCCTCGAGGCCATGGAAGCCATGGACGCCGCCATGGAGGGGATGGACTCGGTACTGCGAAAACACGATATAAGCGAGAAGAGGAAGGAGATAGACCCGGTGGTGAATCCAAAACTGGATGAGGCCGACCGACTCATGGAAGAACTCCAGGGATCCGAATTTTCCACGACACCCCTGGAGGACCTGCGCTCGGAGATAGACCGGGACCTGGAAGTGGGAAAGTTTGACGGGGTGGTGGCCAAGGCGGATAAACTGCTGGAGATGATAGAAAAGTCCATCAGGGTGCACAGGCTCTTTATGGAGAGGAAATCCAGGGTTGAATCTTCCGGGGTGCCTGAATCCAAGGCTGTAAAGGAAGAAGTACCAAACGTGATCAAAGACTTTTCATCCAAGATAGACGATCTGGAAAAGGCCCTATTCGGTCTTGAAAAGAAGGAGATAAAACGTGAGGATCTGGAAGATATGCTCCGGGGTCTGAAAAGGATCCTTTCCGTAGCCGAAGAGAGAGGTTTCCATGTCCAGGAAGGAGAAGATATCACATCCCGGGCGGAAGAACTCATATCTATGGAAAGATACGAGGAGGCCCTGGAACTGCTGCATGAGGGTGAGAAGCATGTTGAGGGTGCGGTCATGGGAGAGATTAAAGAGAGGAAAGGGTCCCTTGAAGGTGGTACCGATGAAGATGGGATTTTGAGTCATCTTGAAGATGTTGACAGGGCCATGGAAGAGGGAGATATGGTCCGGGCCATAGAAGCCATATCAGCTGCGGAAAAGGCGTCCAGGGATAGTAGGCCCGGTGGGGATCCAGTATCGGATGCCATATCCAGGGGAGAACGCATGATAGTTTACGCCAACAAGATCGGTTTCGAAGTTGCGGATTCACGGGATCTTCTCAAGGAGGCGAAAAAACTCATGGGAGAAGGGATGGAGGATCAGGCAGTAGAGAAAGCGGAAAATGCCGTTGACGGGATACTGGATCAGGTCCCCAACCATCTAAAGACCTTTGTTAAAAAGGCCCACAGCGAGCTCAGGATAGCCAAGATATCGGGCATGGACATATCAGAACATATCGCCCTGCTCAAGGAGGCGGCCCTGGCCAGGGAGAAAAGGGATTTCGAGAAGTGCTTCGAATGCATGAAAGAGTACCACATATCCATGGGGAACAGATGAGATCACCCGCCTACCGATTAGTGGTATTCGACATGGACGGGGTCCTTGTGGACGTGAACAGCTCATGGGCCTGGATCCACCGACACTTCGGGGTGAACAACGATGAATCTCTGGAAGCGTACATCCGTGGAGACATCGATGATATGGAATTCATGCGCAGGGACATAGCTCTGTGGCTGGAGAGGGAACCGGGGCTCACCAGGGAATACCTGGGGGATGTGCTGGGGAAGGCACCACTGATGACGGGGTGCAGGGATTGCCTTTGCACTCTTAGGCGCATGGGGGTGAAAACGGGCGTTATAAGCGGAGGTATAAGGATGATGGTGGAACACATCGGACCCCACCTGTTCGACTGGGTCATGGCAAACGATGTCGGTCCCGGCATGACGGGAGTCCTGGAGGTACCCCTGAAGGACAAAGGTTCTTCCTTTCGCACACTTCTGGAGTTGGCAGGGGTACCCGCCGAGGAGACCGTTGCGGTGGGTAACAGTTTCATCGACGTACCCATGCTGGAGGAAGCCGGACTGGGCATAGCCTTCAATCCCGAGGATGACCAGGTGTGCGGGGCAGCTGACACTGTGATCCGGGACAAGGACCTGAGACACATACTGTCCCACGTTCTTTGAACTCCGAAGGTTTTATCATCCTTGGTGGCTTTCGGGTCAACCATGGATGACCAGGACATAGGGAAGATGACTGCGGAAGAGATATGTGAAGGTATAGAGTCCATGGAGATCCGGGGAGCGGCATTCATAGCCAGGGCCGCGGCCACTGCCATGCTGAAGCACGCTCAGGGGTTCACCGGGGATGATATGACGGAGTTCAGGGACTGGTTGAGGACCGGTCGGGACAGGCTCCTCTCCACCAGACCCACGGCGGTATCCCTTGCCAATGCATTGAAGATCGTCCTTAACACCAGGGCTGATACAGTGGCCGGTGCCCTGGATGACATCAAAACACTCTCGGAAG
>SLLU01000079.1 GCA_007133925.1 Candidatus Halarchaeoplasma halalkaliphilum
AAAAAAAAGAAGGGAAGGGTTTTTTGTTTATCACCAGTCTTCTCTTTCTGGCTCTATCTGTGACTCCTCATGCCAGGTATCTTCCGGCTCGGCTATGCCGTCCTCGACGATGTATTCCGAGTGATCTTCATCCACATCGTCCTCCTCTTCGTAATCCAGTTCCTTCTTCTTTCCCGGTTTGAATCCCGTTCCGGGCTCGTACAATTTGATGAAGGAGTATGCGGCCATGAAGAGGGCTACCAAAACGAGGATCGACATGATCAGATTTGACACTCCGAACCCGCCTATGATCCGTCTACTCGTGAAGGACGGGCTGCTCTGGATCTCTATGGTCTTGGTGACGACTTGACCATTCACCTCTACCATAAGGAGATGGTGGCCGTCCCCCACCTCGGGTGCCTCGAAGGTGAAGCTGCCCTCAGATCCGGCGGCCATGACCTCTCCATGGATATGTCCCATGGCATAGAAAATGTCAACAGTCTCCGGGGGTACCTCTCCTTCCCGGGCCACAACCCGATAACTGACGGTTATCTCGTCTCCCGGTTTGAAGGCATTGGATGTGTATTTGGAATTCTCTATGCTCACTTCCACTATTATGCGAGGTACTCTGACTATGGTGTTCCTCGCCTGGAGTCTGTATCCGTCGTAGGTGTGCACGAATACCGTTACATCATAGCTGGACATGGGTCTTTCCGGTATCCTGAAGTGGAACCTTTTTCCCGTTACGGACCCAGCCGTGACGAGGTCACCCCTGGAGTCCTGGACGTGATACTCCACATGCTCTACGTCTTCCTCCGTGATACCTACGAGTTCGTAGTTGAATGAGACGTTTTCATCTCCTTCGTAGGACCACCGGCTCGGGTTCAACAGCACCCTGCCTATGGATACGGGTATGTGGATGTTCCTGAACCCTTCTATGTCCTGATCCAGGGTGGCCCTTACTTCCAGCCTAAGATTCAGATCATCGCTGAAATCCTCCGGCACGTTGAATAGTATTGTACCGTCCATGCCGAAACCATAGTGATACGTACCCTCTTGGGAATAAACCCGGAATCTTACATTGGCATCTTCAACCAAACGGCCTAGGTGGGTGATCCAATAGCTGACCGTGACCGCTTCTCCGGGATGATAGGCGTTGGAGCCTTTGTCCCTTTCCAGATGTACGAAAAGGGTCTGGGCTTCATCGATCACCTCGAACTCCACTTCCGTAACATCCCACTGGTCTTCCCAGGTGGCATTGGCTCTCAGACTGTATATCCCTGATTCGAGGTTACCGGACAAGTGTACGTGATGGCTGACCTTGCCGAAACGGTCCGTGACCAAGGTATAGGTGAATCCCTCAACGTCTTCACCGTCCCTTATGAGGCTGAGCTCAACATCGGTGGACACCCTGGAGGAGCTCCCTCCGAATATGGCGAAGGTCTCTATGTCCACAAAGACGCTCTCCCCCATGACATAAGTAGCCTTGTTTATACCCATACGAACATCCACATGTCCGCATGCTCTCACAAGGCTAACAACGTCCTCGTAACCTGCGGTATCGTTGGCCCAGATGGTGATGATAAATTGCCGGTTTACCATGGCATCCCTGGGCAATGTGAAGCTGAACGAATCATCCGTGGCCGTCCCCTTTATGGTATCCCAATCGTTATCTTCGTCACGATACTCCACCATCCATTCGATGGTGACACCCGTGGCTTCCGAGCCGTCGAGATGGTTTATAACCTGGTAATGGACGTCCACCATTTCACCTGGGAGATATACGTCCTTGTTCGTGCCGGCGGCTATGGAATATCTTTTTATGAAGAAGTTCTCCCAAGACATAAGCGCTTCTTCACCTGCGCTTCTAACCAGTATGAAATATTCTCCGTCCGCTTCGTCGTATGGTATGATGTACTCCGCTGCCCAGATACCGTTGGTGAAGCCCTGTTGATTCCATCTGGCCCCGCTCATGTACCTGAAGGGTTCCCCGGTGCTGTTGGCAATGGCCACATCTATGTTACCATGGTAGTTGCTCTCTATCCGTATCTCTATGGTCTGGCCCTGGGTGTATAGGGTTCTCGGGGGATAAATGGATATGGAGATCTGCATTATGGTGAAGGTGTATCTTGCGTTCTCCTCATCGTCAACACTTTGGACTATGAGGACGCAGTCCCCGCTGAGATCTCTTCTTTGGAATCTGTCCTCAACCACTCCGTCTTCCCCAACGTTGTACCAATCTATGTACTCCATGGTTCCATCGGCCCTTTCAACGTACAGGTATATACTTTCAGCACCAGGTATGGGAGGCCAACCGTGCTGGTCCTTGAGCTCTGCTCTGAAGTAGATCCAGAAGTCGTCTTCGGTAAAGAAATCTTTTTCCTCGTACTCCTCATCTGTTGTCATCACTGTTGTTCGTTGGGAGAAGTCCTGCTCGTCGTAGATGTGTATCTCGTGACTGTGTACCACCACTCCGTCCACAGACATGTTCAGGTAATACTTGCCGGCATCCTGACCTATCATGTTGAAGAAGATCCCTTCATTGGCGCTTATATATGCACCGGAATCGTCAGTCCAAACCGCTTGGCTCATGACCAGGGAGTAATCCTCATCCCTGACCCGGATGGTCACCAGGGTCTCGTCTGGGGGGCTCAACTCGATGGTAAAAAAAACTAGGGCATTTCCCTGGTAAAAATGGTTCTTTCTAGTCCTTTCTTCGTTCGTCGTGTAGATCTCTCCAGTAGGTTCTCCCATTACCGGTGCGGTGAAAAAAACACCCACCACAGATATCAGTAATAGCAGCGTCAGGGTCATACATATCATTCTTTTTTTGTTCATATTCTTATCCTCCGTGTCTGACGGTAGTCTTTAGGGTCTAATGACCTAGGATATATAAATAACTTTTAGTGTCAGTACTCCCGAATGGATACCGTTTCACAACTCGCAATACTATTATATCTCTTGTGCTTATTACCCCTAAAATAAAGGAAAAGGTTAGTGGAAAAAATGAAAAAAGGGGATTATAAGATAATATTAGAAGACACCCTACCCGATGTGAAGACCCTGGTGGCAGGATTTCCTGGGATCGGCTTGATCGGAGGCATTGCATCAGAGCAGTTGATCAACACCCAGTCTATGCATCAGGTCGCCTCGATACACTGTGATGATTTCCCGCCCACGGCGGTGATATTTGACGGGATACCCAGGAGACCTGTTAGGTTCTTTGCCGGAAACGGATTTTTACTTGTCAAGTCAGACATGGTCATACCGTCCTCCCTATCATTTTCCATGGCGGAAACCATCATCGATTGGGTCATGGAACAGGGTGTAGAAGAAGTGATAAT
>SLLU01000040.1 GCA_007133925.1 Candidatus Halarchaeoplasma halalkaliphilum
CCCTTGGATTTATAACGAGCTATGACGTGTTCGTCAAGGACCGAATCGGTGTGTTCCTTTGGGTAGTCTTTTTTTCCCACACTCATCACCTTATTCGAGGTCCGATAAATACTCTTTTATCTTGTCCTCCCCTATCTTCCTGAAATCTTCTGTTGTGGTTATCACAACAATCTCAAGAGAGGATGGATCCAGATCGCCTTCGGAGGCCCTCTTGAGCCCCTTCAGAGCCAGTACTATTCCCTCGTCAAGGGTCATGTCTTCACGGTATTCCTCGTCGAATACTTCCTGGACCTCTTCCCTATCCATGCCTATGCTCCCGGCTTTGTATGCCTGGAAAGCTCCGCTGGGGTCGGTCTCGTACAGGTGCGGCCCGTCTTCGTCCACACCCGCGATCAAGAGGGCGGTGCCGAAGGGTCTCACGCCCCCGTATTGAGTATAGGTCTGTTTGTAATCGCATATGCGTTTGACAAGAGTCGATATATCTATCCTTTCATCGTAGGATACCCTGTTGACCTGGGCAACCACCCTGGCATAATCCACAAGAACCCTGGCATCACCCACCAGGCCCGATGTGGCAAGGCTTATCTTCTTATCTATGTGGAATATCTTCTCTATTGAATCTGGCTCTACTAATTTACTTGATATGATCTTGCTGACCACTAGGGCCACACCGTCTTTGGTCTTTATACCTATGGTGGTGGTTCCCCTCTTGACGGCTTCCCTGGCATATTCTACCTGGAATAGTCTACCGTCCGGGGAGAAGACGGTTATTCCCCTGTCATATCCCATCTGTCCTGGCTGCATTCGTTTTCACCTACGAGTCAAATAAACATGATAGTTATAAAGCTTGCCCCAAAGAAGAATATGATATGAAGACCGGAAAAAAAATGAGAGAATCCCTGCCACCCAAAAAGGGAGGGAGGGTGATTATCGTAACACTTGTACGTATGTACATATATGCAAAGTGTATCTTAAACCTTTCGGTAGATTCCCGCAAAAAGGGATAATTGTTTAATCAAAAACCGCATACATATCAAAGATGATAGTCGCCATGGATGTGGGCGGTACCTTCACAGACATTCTTGTGTTGGACGGGGGATTGAGGCGTTTCAAGATACCTTCCACCCCGGAAGACCCCGCCGAGGCAGTCATCCGTGGTTTCCCCCAGGGTGCGGACACCTTCATCCACGGAACCACTGTGGCCACCAATGCATTTTTGGAGGGAAAGGGTGTGAGGACTGCATTCATAACCAACCAAAATTTTGAGGACATACTGTTCATCGGGAGACAGGTTAGACCGAAACTGTACGATCTCCACATAGATAAGCAGGAGCCACCCCTGCTTACTGAGGATTGTTACGGTATCCCCGGGCGAATGGATTCAAACGGGGACGTGATATGCGATATGAATACCCAAAGGATCCGGGAGGTGGCGTTATCTCTGAAAAAGAAGAGATGTTCCGCAGCGGTGTGCTTTCTCCATTCGTACAAAAACAGCGATCACGAGGAGGTGGTCGGACGCATACTGGACTCCCACGGCATTTCCCATTCCCTCTCCCACAGGGTATCCAACGAGTTCAGGGAATACGAGAGGGGTATCACCACACTCTTGGATGCATATATCGGCCCTGTGGTAAGAAATTATTTCAAACGGATCCGGGATCGCACTGGGATAGACCCATTGGTCATGAAATCAAGTGGAGACCTGGAACTATCGTCCAGGATCAACCCCATAGATACGTTCTATTCAGGTCCTGCGGGCGGAGCGGCAGGTGGTGAATACATCTCCAAGATACTGGGTGTTGGAAACTTGATAACACTGGATATGGGAGGTACCAGCGCGGATATGGCCACCGTACTGAAGGGAAAGATGGGGTGGAAGGACCAGGCCCTTGTGGGTGCTTTTCCTGTCCAGTCCAGGATGGCAGACATAGTCACGGTGGGTGCCGGCGGAGGAAGTATTGCATGGGTGGATCAGGGGAACATGCTCAGGGTGGGTCCCAAGAGCGCAGGTGCCTCCCCGGGTCCCGCATGTTACGGTCACAGTGGCATCGAACCAACATTGACGGACGCCCTCCTTTTAGCCGGCTACATAGACCAGGATTACTTCCTGGGTGGGGAGATGAAACTTCACAGGAAAAGAGCGGAGAAGGCTTTGAGGGTACTCAGCAACACCCTTGGTTTACCCATGGATGAAACCATCATGGGTGTGATCCGTGTGGCGAACTCCACCATGGCCAGGTGCATGAAGAGCATAACCGTGGAAAGGGGTCTGATGCCGGATCGGTTCAGCATACTCGCCTTCGGAGGTGCGGGTCCAATCCACGCCCCTTATCTGGCAGAGGAGCTGGGCATCGAACGGGTTTACGTGCCTCCCATGCCCGGTGTGTTTTCCGCCTTTGGCATGCTCACGGGGGACATCGTACGGGAGAAAGTAAGAACGGTGCTCATCTCCGTGGAAGAAAAAGAAGCCCTGGCAAATGTGATCAAGGAACTATCCCGAGGGCAGGAGGGCAAGAGAACGGTCTATTTGGGTGCCAGATACCACGGGCAGAGTCACCATCTGAACATCCCTCTATCCGAGGATATGGAAACGGATTTCCACGACGCTCACAGGGCATTATATGGTTACTCACACCCCGACGAGGTTATAGAGATAGTCAACGTACGTGTTCAACACCGATTGAAAAGAACAACTCCCGTGATAGATTTACAGGATGAGCCCGGAGAACATCCTCCTGAGAGGATATGTATTTTCCCTGAAGGAGAGATGGAATCCATGGTTTACTACAGGAAACATCTGCTCTCCGGGGAGGAGGGCAAGGGACCTGCGGTGATCGAGGATATGGATTCCACCATACTTGTACCTCCTGGTTGGGGATTCAGGGTGGCGAGGAAAAGCATACTGGAGTTGGTGCGGACATGAACCCGGTTCTTTTCGAGGTGATGCGCCATTCAGTGGAAGGTATCCCGGAACGCATGGGGGTCGCCCTGCAAAGGAGTGCATTTTCGGCCAACATAAAGGAAAGGAAGGACGAATCGTGTGCACTTTTTTGCTCCCGGGCACGAATGATAGCCCAGGCCGAACACATACCGGTGCATCTCGGTGCCATGCCCAGCGCCCTTGAACAGGTTATTTCCTCCTGCACTTTGGGGCCTGAAGATCAGATTATGTTGAACGACCCTTACAAGGGTGGAACACATCTTCCTGATATCACCGTGGTGAGCCCGGTGTTCATTGACAAAGAGCTCATGGGTTACGTGGTGAACAGAGCCCATCATGCAGATGTGGGAGGGTCCACCCCGGGGTCCATGCCCGGCGATAGTGAATATCTCCAGGATGAGGGTGTGGTTATCCCTCCGGTACATATAGTCCGGGGTGGAAAGATACGTGAAGAAGCCTTAGAATATTTTTCAGATACCAGGAATCCCAGGGAACGGAGGGGGGACCTCATGGCCCAGATAGGGGCGAATAAGATGGGTGCCCGGGAACTCAATGAACTCATTGGCAGGGTGGGTGTGGATACCTATCTCGATTATGCGGAAACCTCCCTTGGCTACTCGGAGACAAGGACGCGAAAAGCCATAGCACTACTCCCCAGGGGTACATTCCATGTTTCGTCGGCCATGGGTCGGGAGGAAGAAGTTATCCTCTGCCTGAAACTCACTATCGGCGACCATGAAATGTTATTCGATTTCAACGGGACCTCAGAGCAGGTGAGGGGTAACATAAACGCTCCTTTACCTGTCTCCCTTTCGGCGGTGTATTATGTTGTGAGATGTTTGATATCCGAGGATATACCCATGAACGAAGGAGTTTACCGCCCTGTAAAGGTTTCCGTACCCGAAGGCTCAGTCCTGAATCCCTGGTATCCTGCAGCGGTGTCCGCAGGGAACGTTGAAACCTCCCAGAGAGTGGTGGAATTGATACTGGATGCATTCCGGATTGCGATGCCAGGAAAGATACCCGCCCAGGGTCAGAGCACCATGAACAACCTGATACTGGGGAACCGGAACTTTACATACTACGAGACCATCGGCGGCGGAGCGGGTGCCTCGTCCCTGGGGCCCGGTGCCAGTGGTGTGCATGTTCACATGACCAATACCATGAACACTCCTGTTGAATCCATAGAGCATGAGTATCCCCTCAGGGTTATTTGCTACAAATTGAGGAAAGATTCCGGCGGTGAAGGATATTTCAGAGGAGGAGATGGAATAGTGCGGGAGATCGAGTTGCTTGAGGGTTCTCACCTCTCCATTCAATCGGAGAGAAGGATCAGCGGTCCCAGGGGCTCGAACCACGGAGGTGACGGCTCTCCCGGCTCGAATTTACTCATGGTCGAAGGTAAAGAGATCGAATTGGAGGGCTATGTGAACATGCCTGTGAAAAAAAATTGGAGAGTAAGGGTGGAGACACCCGGTGGGGGAGGTTGGGGTGCCATGGGAAATGTTTAATAAACCTTGTTTTTTTATGGGAACGCCGAAGGAGGTATGGTTACTACCTTTGGAAGCGATAGATTCAAAACAAGATCACAAAGGAGAGAACCCCTATGAAAGAGAAAATGGAATTTCTAAAAAGAGAATACGAGCGGATGAAAGCGGACGGCCTGACCTGGACCATAAGGTGTCTTGACGGTCCCTCAACAGCCCATGTGATAGTGGATGGCAAAGAATGTATCATGCTTGCCTCCAACAACTATCTTGACCTGGCCAACCATCCCAAATTGCGAGAGGCAACCATCGAGGCCATAAAGAAATATGGTGCGGGAGCCGGTTCCGACTGGTCCATATCAGGTACCATGGATATCCACAAGCAACTGTGGGACAAGATAGCCGAGTTCAAGGGCACCGAAGCGGGGATGACCTATCAAACAGGTTATGCGGTCAACGCGGGTCTCATACCCCAGCTCGTGGGCAAGGAGGATATCCTCATATCCGACGAGTTGAATCACGGAAGCATAATAGACGGTGTCAGGCTCTCCAAGGCCGACAAGATGGTATATGCCCACTCGGACATGGGTGAGCTGGAGAATTGTTTGAAGCAGGCCGATGAAAAGGGCTATCGCAGGGCCATAGTGATAACCGACGGTGTGTTCAGCATGGACGGTGACATCGCCAAGATGGATAAGGTCGTGGAGCTGGCGGAAGAATACGGTGCCATGACCTATGTTGACGACTCCCATGGTGAAGGGCTACTCGGGGATGGTCACGGTATCGCCAAGGAATTCGACCTGGGCAACCGCATAGACTTCGAGATGGGTACCTTCTCCAAGGCATTGGGTGGTTTCGGAGGCATGCTGGCCGGCAGCGAATGGCTCATCAAATACGCCTACAACACATCACGAACCTGGCTTCTGAGTGCGGCTTTCCCACCCCATGTTGCAGCCACCAACATCGCGGCCCTTGAACTCATAGACGAGGAGAACCACAGGGTCAAAAAGATATGGGAGCTCACAGATTACTTCAAAAAGGAGATCGAGAGCATAGGCTACGATACCGGTAACAGCCAGACCCCCATAATCCCTGCCATGATCGGTGACAGTAACAAAGCCCAGCAACTGGCCAACAGGCTGTATGATGAAGGCATCTTCGCCCTGGCCATAGTGTTCCCCATGGTGGCGAGAGGTAAGGCACGTATAAGGAATCAGATGAACGCCGGTATGAGCAAGGATGACCTGGATGTAATTCTGAATGCCTACGAGAAACTGGGTAAGGAACTGGACCTTATCTGATCAAAACCCCTTCTCTCATTTTTTTATTTTTTGCCTCATCATCCATTCCCATGAATCGTCGATGTCTTTCAATCTGATACTTATGGTATGAGGCTTGTTTTTAAAGTACCCCGATACGTGAAGGTGCTTGTGATCCGAAGTGAGAGATGTGATGGATGACAGTGAGAACTCCGCAGCCCTTATTCGCAACAGCCTGTCCTTTACGTAGAATCTTTTATTGGTCAGGTATATCAACGCCCATATCCCGTTCATGGTCATGGGAGTTTTTATCCAGAGGAATGCTTTATCCTGAAGGGTCACACTTTCATCATCATCCATCCACTTTTCTATCATATTTTTCATCCCTTTCTTGCGACTATCCCTATGGATCCGGAACCTTTTTCGTAGGCATTCCCCATGAGATCCGTGTAAAAATCCTCAACGATGAAACCATGCTTTCTCAGCAGGTTCGTGATGCGGGTCAGGGTGAAGTATCGATGCCATATCCTGTAAAGGGCTGCATCCCCTTCCTGGTCCATGATGATATACTGTTCCAGTTTCACATCTTCATCTCCGTAGTAATATCGCTGATACAATTCCAGGTGCGTTCCGGGGTGCCAGAAACCACCGTTCCCGTGCGCTTTCCAGTGGGACGTCTCCGTTCCCGCGTCCTCATGGGCGGGTGTGAGCACATCGAAGACGAAATACCCGCCTCTGTTCAGCAGACCGTGTATTTTCCTCAACATATTTTCACGATCTCTATCTGACAGCACATCAAAATCATAGTATATCATAAGAGCGGCATCGTAAGAGTCATCAAAATCCAGGGTTAGATAATCTCCCAGTATGTATCGCGACGAGTCGTTGGCCTTGGCGTGATTTATGGACCTTTCGGAAAAATCCACCCCCGTCATATCGACTCCCATGGAGGACAGTTCCTTGCAGTATAATCCGGGGCCGCATCCCAGGTCTATGACCCTAGAGTTTTCATCCAGGTCCAATCGTTCCGTCAGCCATCGGCAGGATTCCTTTATCACATGGCTATTTCTACTCGCCATGTCCTCTTCCGGATCCAGGTGTGATTCAAGCAATCCTATGGATATATGCTCGTCCGTCCAGAATTCCCTGTTCCCCCTCTCGAAGATCTCGGGACGTGAACTCAACCGTCGAAGAAGGTCAAGGTCCAGTTTGTCATCCCGCAGTAATTTCAATTCAACGCCCCGGGTTGATTTCGAACCGGGAGAACCTTTCTGCCTTGGCCTTGCATATGGGGCATATGGGAGGCGGCAGTTCCCTGGCCGCAAGGTATCCGCATACGACACATCTCCAAACGGGTATGTCCTCCTCAGAATGGAAATCCTCGGTTGGCTCTGCATCCATTCCCGCTTCGATAACCTCGGGACGTCTCCTTTCAGGTATGGGTTTTAGTTCATCCGGGTCTTCATTGATCTTTTGGGACACGAAAAGACCGCAGTAGCACATACCGTATTCCTCCACATCCGCATCCATGTACTCACAGGGACATATTATGTCCGAATCGTACAGCTTCACTCCCGAGGCCTGTCTGCAGGGGCACGACGGGTAACCGTAGCGCCCCTCGTTATCCACCAGACCCTGTATGAGATCAAAGAGCAGGTCATCGTCCGGACAGATGAAATACCCTTTTTCATCCGCCTTTTCTTCCACGTACTCCATCATATCCTCTTCAGTCCTCATGTGACAGCACATCCCTTATACGATCTTCCTTGAACCCCACGATCACTTCCTCGCCCTGGTCTATGATTATGGTAGGAAAACTGATGGCTGGATTGAACTCTTTCAACTCCTCTTTTATGGTTTTTTTATCATCATCGGAAAGGAGATCAAAATCTATGCATAGGTATTCAATATCGAGTTCTTCGAGTAGCTTTTTTGTTTTTTTACACCATCCGCAGGTGCTGAGTGCGAAGAGTTTCACTTCATGCTCATTTATCGCTCCATGGATGTTCCTTATGGCTTCCATAGGTGTACATTGCAGATGTAAGATAATAAGTTCACGGTCAGTACTCTATGTAGGTTTTCAACTCCCACGGAGTGATATCCATGTTGAATTCCATTATCTCTTTCTTTTTTTCCTTCATGTAATAGCGATAACTATCCCCCAGAACATCTCTCAGCAGATCATCTTTCTCAAGGTGGTGGAGTGCCTTTTCCAGGTTGGTCGGCAGAGTGTTGATCCCAAGGTCTTCTATCTCATCTTGACGCAAGTCGAAAAGGTCCAGGACCACCTCTTTCCCTGGATCCAGCCCCCTCTCGATACCGTCCATACCTGCGGATATCAGGGCGTTCATGACCAGATATATGTTTGCAGTGGCATCGGCCGCTCTATATTCGATCCTCCCCTTTTTCTCTTCTTTGTTACCGTATGCGGGTATCCGTACCAGAACACTTCGGTTCTCTCCGCCCCAGCATACATATACCGGTGCTTCGTATCCGGGAACCAATCGTTTGTATGAATTGATAGTTGGATTGCATATGGCGGAAAGCCCCTGGGCATGATCCAGCAGTCCGCCGACGAAACCCCTGGCCGCCTCGTTCAGTTCCCCAGGGGAGAACATGTACTCTCCGTTTTCCAATAGTGCCATATGGAGGTGAAGCCCGTTTCCCGGCTCGTTGGATAATGGTTTGGGCATGAATGTGGCTATCATATCACTATCCCTTGCCACATTCTTAACCAATTCTTTTATCAATATGAAATCGTCAGCGGCCTTCAGAGGGTCGTCGTAGGGGAGTGGCTCCACTTCGTACTGTCCCGATCCCGCCTCATGGTGTATCTTCTCCACCGGTATGTCGTAGCCTCCCATGGCCCGGGATATCTTGCTGATAACACTGCTGTATTCCGTCCTACCGTCGATGTATCTACCCTTATCCACGGGTTCCAGCGTATCTTTGTCCAGTAGATGGAACTCGTACTCCGCTTTGATCTTCACAGTTATGCCCTTTTCCTCAAGCTTCTTCAAGGTGTTCTTGAGCATATACCTGGGATCTCCTTTGAAACAGCTGCCGTCGGGCCAGTACATCTCGCACAAAAATACGGCTATCTTCTCATCCCCGTAATCCATTATGTTGTATGCCGACGGATCCGGAACTGTCACCATGTCGCTCTGGGCCACATCCGTGAAACCCACGTTCGACGAATCAAAACTGATGCCGTCCTCCAAAATCAATGGGAACATGCTAAGGGGAATTCGGATCTCTCTCATCCTTCCCCGCAAATCCATGAATTTCAATGCTATGGAGTCTATGTCTTCCGGTAGATACATCTTCTTTTCCATGATATGTCCTCACATTGGTGAACGTGTACACGTATATTAATCATACTCTTGGATCAAAGAGCACGATAACAGTCCGCAATACGGTGTGCGATACTATCCATGTCCGTCATACCCCTGTGTGTTATCTCCGCGGTACCCATCCTACCTGTGGTGTCTATAAAGATGCTTTCCTGTTCCAGGGCATTGCATAGTAGTACCGCTTTTTCCAGAGGGATATCAAGGAATACCTGATGTGATTCTGTATAACCTTTATCCGCAAACCTAATGGGCACGCCCAATTCATGGAGCCGGGAAGCCAGCAACTTGGAGTTATCTATGACCCTGCGGCCGTATCCCCTGTCATCCAGTAGTTCTTCTGCGGCTATACCCAGGGCAGCGATGCGGTTCACATGGGGGTTATCCACCAGACCTATACCCGAAACCGTATCCACGTCCATGAACTCTCTTAAGGCGGAGTGATGCTCATCCGAATCCGTCAATATGACCCCTCCCTGGGGCCCGTAAAAGCTCTTGTGTGTGCTTCCGATCATCACTTCGGCACCTTCTTTTAAAGGTGACTGGAACTCCCCGCATGCCAGCAGTCCCAGGACGTGGGAGCCATCATAGACCAAGGTCCCTTGTTCAGAATGTTCGTCCAGTATATTTCGAAACTCCCGTACAGGATGGGGGAAGGGTATGTAGGAAGCGCCCAGAATGGTCAGTGGTATATCCTGTGCCTCGTAGAGCGCTTCGGATCTGCTAACATCGATCTGGAATGTATCGGGTTGGTTGGGTAAGGATACCCTCTTTCTACCGAATTTTTCCATCCCCAGTGGGTAACCGCCTGCGGTGTAGGGCAACATGGCTATGTTCTCTTTTTCTCGGGTAAATGCAAACAACACTGCCAGATCGCATATGTTCCCTGATAACGGCTCTACTATGGCATGTTTAACGTCGAACAATTTGCGGAAGAGATCTTCTGTGTGGGCAACGATGTCCCGAGCGTATCTCGAACCGCCATAATAATCCGATAGATAACGGCCTGCCAGATCACTGGACAGTGCTTCTTTTACTTTCGGTGAAATGAAGTTTTCCGAGGCCATGAGATTGATACCTTCTTCCCGGTATCTCTCGTTTTTTTCCACTAGCTCCAGTATCTTTGACATGACTAGTCGATATAGGGAGCGGTAATTTAGTTTTTCCCACAGCGTTACCTTTCTTTTAGATCACATGTCCATAGATAATCTCATCATATGGATCTCAATGAAGACAGTTCCCGGCCCTTAACAAGGGTTTGAAGTAAATGGTTCAATGGTGTTTCAGCTCCAACAGATTTTCCAGCATCCACGATAGCACCGTTGATACAATCGATCTCGGTCCTTCTGCCGCGCTGTATGTCCTGCAGCATGCTGGAATGGTTATCGGCAGTCATCTCTGCCACTCGTTCTACCTCTTTTAGAATATCATCATCGGGTAGGTCGGTGTGTTTTATCGCAACATCCCGGGATTCGTAACATACCTTTTCCATAAAATCTCGCAGTTCACGATGTTCGAGAAGTACCCCGTTCTTCAAACCGGTCAGGGCGGTCAAAGGGTTGATGCAAGCATTCACTATTACCTTCTGCCATATGTGGCCATATATGTTGTCCACCATCTCCACCTTCATACCCGCTTCCTGAAGTATATGTGCGAACCCGTAAACGTGTTCATTGGTCCCCTTCGGATAAAGACCGAGATAGGTATAACCCTGCCCTGCATGAAACACCTCCCCCGGAGATCGATAGGTTATACCATGGCTCGTTACGCCTCCAATCACCCTTTCCGGATCCACGAACTCAGAGATTATCCTCTCGTTGTTCAAACCATTCTGGAGTGATATCACTCCCGTATCCGGAGATATGTGAGGGCGTACTAGTTCCACAGCTTGTTTCGTATCGTATGATTTGGTGCAAAATATCATGTATATACAGGGAGTCAAATCCGAGGGATTGATGGAATATTGTATAGAACTTTCCACATCGGTTTTACCGCTGATGCGAACTCGATTCAGGGGAAGATCCTTTCTTCCCAGTAGGATCACTTCATGATCCTGTCCGATGATCCCCGCAAGAAACGTTCCCAATGCACCTGGACCTATTATCCCTATCTTCATGAATGTAAATCCTTGTAGGAACGATTAATATTTTGCCGTGAAAGGCCATTTGAGTTCACTTGTTTGCTAGATCGGTTTCCAAACGTTTCAAGGCCTTTGTGATAAGGTCTTCGCCTTTATCGAAGTCACCCACCGATATCTCTTCCCTTGCCGAGGCAATAAGCTCGTTGATATCCCCTGTGTTGATATCCAAATTCTCTGCTTCAAAAACCAGATTGTAGGCGGTTTTCACCTTTTCCTTTAGAACGGTCTCTCTATCGTCGTTGTTGTTCTCCTCCTCCCACACAGAAGGTTCTTGATCATTTTGATCCACTTCGTAATCCTTATCATCCCCTGCTTCGTCTTCTTCTCCCGGTTCGCCTTCTTCGTTCAATTCTTCACCACCTTGTGTTTCTTCAACTGTTTCCTCTACCTCCTCAAATCCTATATTGTCCGCCAGTAATTTACTTTCAATATATTCGTCGAATTCGTCTTTTTCTTCATCTCCCAATAATTCACGTTCCACATACTCATCAAATTCGTCTTTTTCCTCTTCCTCCTCACCTCTTTGATCTACCCCTACCACAGGTGGGGTTACATCGACGAAATCTTTTTTATCAGCAGGTTTTTCAACATCCTTTTCGAATACCTCCTCCTCAGGTACCGCTTCGACCTTTTCTGTTTCCATAGGAATTCTATTTATCCTTATCACCTTGACCCGTTCTTCACCGAATAATTCCTGGATCTCCATCATCTCTTGATCATAGACATCTTCAACGGGTTCATCTGCCTTTGTATCCTTCACAACTGGTGCTATTATGGGGGCTATTTTGATAGGTTTATCTTTGATCTCGCCCCCAATAATCGGATCCTTTTCCTCGGCTGTAACTTCATTTCCCTTTAAAGCGGTCTCCCTATCGTCGATCCCGCTCCCCCCCATCCCAAAGGGTGTTGATCACTTTGCCCCGCTTCGTATTCGTCCTCCTCTACTGGTTCGTCGTACTCGTAGTCGTCTTCCTCCCCCGGTTCGTCGTACTCGTATTCGTCCTCCTCTACTGGTTCGTCATACTCGTAGTCGTCTTCCTCCCCCGGTTCGTCGTACTCGTATTCGTCCTCCTCTACTGGTTCGTCATACTCGTATTCGTCCTCCTCTACTGGTTCGTCGTACTCGTATTCGTCCTCCTCTACTGGTTCGTCGTACTCGTATTCGTCCTCCTCCACTGGTTCGTCGTACTCGTATTCGTCCTCTTCCACCGGTTCGTCGTACTCGTATTCGTCCTCTTCCACCGGTTCGTCGTACTCGTATTCATCTTCTTCCACCGGTTCGTCGTACTCGTATTCATCTTCTTCCACCGGTTCGTCGTACTCGTATTCATCTTCTTCCACCGGTTC
>SLLU01000042.1 GCA_007133925.1 Candidatus Halarchaeoplasma halalkaliphilum
TAGCAGACGAGACCGCCCGAGGGGAACAAGTGCTGCTGGATTTATTGTCCCAGGTGGAACACGGTGGGGATTCAAAGGCATGGCTCCTGAGCACTTCAAAAGAACTTTGTGATCGATGCAGGCGGGAAGGGGTGGAGGTATATCACGAGAGCAGCCTGGAGGAATGTGTGGATAGGTCCAACCATCTGGCCCCCGAGCATCTGCAGATAATGACCCGGGATCCTATGGAACTCCTGCCCCTGGTCACCCATGCCGGTGCGGTTTACCTGGGGGACTACACCCCGGCCTCTGCCTGCGATTATTTCATGGGCGTGAACCACGTCCTGCCCACAGGAAGGGCGGCCCGGTTCTCGTCCGTTCTTACGGTCCTGGATTTCATGAACTGCATTTCCCTGGCCATGGGGGACAGGGAGGATTATGCACAGGATGTGGATCTGGGCGCAAGGTTAGCGGATATCGAGGGTATGGAGTACCATAAAAGATCCATGGAGGCAAGAAGATGAAAAGAAAAACAAAAGAAGTGAACATATCGGTAACGATGGACGTGAAAGGAGAGATAGAGACTGGAGATGAAGTGCTGGATCACCTGTTGACGTCCCTCTCGTTCTACATGAACAGACCACTGGAGATCAAGGTCTCGTCCTGGGACCTTAGACACCACCTGTGGGAAGACCTGGGGATTACCCTGGGTCAGGAGATCCGGGACAAGATAGGGGATAAGAGGATAGCCCGGTTCGGTAACACCGTGATGCCCATGGACGACGCCCTGGTTCTGGTGTCCGTGGATATATCCCGGCCCTATATGAGCATGGAGCTGGACATAGAGGAGGACGAGGAAGGCTTCGATCCCACCCTGGCAAGAGAGTTCCTGAGAGCACTGAGCAGCAGTTTAAACGCCACCATACACGTGGTCCAGCTCAGGGGGCGGAACGGTCACCACGTGATCGAGGCGGTTTTCAAGGGCCTGGGGGTCGCCCTGGGAGAGGCGCTGAAAGAAAGTGAGAGGTTGGAATCGACCAAGGGAGTGCTCTGATTGGAAGATGACACCGTGGTGCTGGACCTGGGGATCGGGAACGTTGCCAATGTGAGAAAGGTCACCGGAGGTACCGTGAGCACTGACATAGGTGAAACCGGAAAGATCGTCCTCCCGGGTGTTGGCAATTTCAAGGGTGTTATGGAGGCCCTGGAACCCCAGAGGGGGGCCCTGTTAGATGCAGTTGAAGAAGGTCGGTACGTGCTGGGGATATGCCTGGGTATGCAGCTCCTGTTCCATGCCAGCCAGGAGGGGGAAGGAAAAGGGTTAGGCATAATGGAAGGAGAGGTGAAAAGGTTCGTAGGTGTGAGAACTCCTCACATAGGCTGGAACAGGGTAAGGTTCGAGAAGGACTGCCCCCTGTTCAAGGGCATACCCGACGGCAGCCACTTCTACTTCGTGCACTCATACCACGTTTCAACGGATGATGAAAACATGGTGGCGGGCAGTACCCTCTACGGGGAGGAAGACACCGGGGTGAGGTTCCCGTCGGTGGTTTGGGACGGGAACGTATTCGGGGTCCAGTTCCATCCGGAAAAATCCAGCGTCCACGGTTTGAGATTACTGAAAAACTTCAGGGAGTTGAGAACGTGAACATATATCCCGCTGTGGACCTCATGGACGGAAAGGCGGTGAGGCTGTTCAAGGGTCAAAAGGGTAGCCGTAAGGTGTACGGAGATCCGGTGGAGATGGCCCGGGGATTCTCCGATCTGGTGGATAAGATACACATCGTGGACCTGGACGGAGCGTTCCAGGGGAGACCACAGAACCTGGATGCTGTGAAAAAGATAATCGCAGAAACCGGTCTCCGAGTCCAGGTCGGAGGCGGTTTCAGGGAGTACCATGACATAGAGAAGGCCTATTCGGTGGGTGTTGATAACGTGATCATGGGCACCCGGGCTCTGGACGAGGATTTTTTAAAGCTAATCACCCATGACTTCCCCGGTATCACCGTGAGCCTTGACTGCAGGGACGGGATGATATCATTGGCAGGTTGGGAACGGGAGAGCGGTGTGCCCCTGGAAGAAGCCTTCGATTTCGTCCGGAAGTACGTTGACCGTATGATATACACCGACATAAACAGGGACGGGACCCTGGAGGGGATCGCCATGGAGCACAAGTTCTGGGATCATGAGGAGATGATATACGCAGGAGGGGTGACCACTCTGGAAGACGTGAGACGGTTGAAGAAATTGGAGTTCTCCGGTGCCATAATCGGAAAAGCGATATACGAAGGAAAGATATCTTTGAAAGATACGTTAAAGGAGGTATAAAATATGCTGGCAAAGAGGATAATAGCGGCCCTGGACATAAAAGAAGGCCGGGTGGTCAAGGGGATCAATTTTAAAAATCTCAGGGATGCGGGAGACCCGGTACAACTGGCCAAGAGATACGAGGATGAAGGCATAGACGAGATCGTCTTCCTGGACATAACCGCCTCCAATGAGAAGAGGGGCATACTCATGGATATTGTTAAGGAGGTTGCCGAAGAGGTCCACGTTCCCTTCACGGTAGGGGGCGGTCTGAAGGACCTTCAAGGGGTACGTGAACTGGTAAAGAACGGGGCAGACAAGGTCTTCATCAACACGGCGGCCTTCCAGGAGCCTGAGTTGATAAGGGAAGTTTCGGATACCCTGGGTTCATCAAACTTGGTCATAGCCGTGGATGCCAAATGGAACGGGGATATCTGGGAGGTGTACACCCACGGTGGAAGTGTACCCGGAGGTAAGGACGTGATCTCGTGGGTCCGGGAGGTGGAAGAACTGGGCGGTGGTGAGATACTCCTCACGTCCATGGATGCCGACGGTACGGAGGACGGCTTCGACATACCCATGCTTAAAGCGGTGGTGGAGGCCGTGAACATACCGGTGATCGCCTCGGGAGGTGCCGGGAAACCCGAGCACTTCAGGGAGGCTTTCCAGGTGGATGCCAGCGGTGCCCTGGCGGCTTCAATATTCCACTATGAAAAATATACGGTGGGCGATCTCAAAGGATATCTCAAAGGATGTGGTGTGGATGTCAGAACATGAAAAGATAGATTGGGACCAGGACGGACTGGTACCGGTGGTGACCAAAGAGGAGAACGGCGATGTTCTCACCCTGGCGTATCTGGACAGGGAGGCCCTGGAAAAAAGCGTGGAGACAGGGTACGCCCATTACTATTCCCGGAGCAAGGGCAGGATACGGATGAAGGGGGAAACCAGCGGGAACGTTCAGA
>SLLU01000142.1 GCA_007133925.1 Candidatus Halarchaeoplasma halalkaliphilum
GGACCTGGTTATCACATGCGGCCCCGAACTAATGATGAAGAGGGTTCTCAGCATAACCGACTCCAAAGGCCTCCCGGTCCAGGCCTCCCTGGAGAGGTACATGAAATGCGGTATGGGACTCTGCGGCTCCTGTGTTATAGACGGTCAAAGGGCCTGTGTGGAGGGCCCTGTCTTTGACGGTCCTGCCCTGAAGGACTTGGAAGAATTCGGCGAGTATCACAGAGGTCCCTCGGGACAGAAGATCCCCCTGAAGTGACCAAAATCCTATTATTGAAGTCCGTGGGTTGAGCTCAAATCATTTCATTCACAATGCGGGGGTACCCGAGCATGGCCAAAGGGGCAAGGCTTAGGACCTTGTGATATAGATCTTCGAGGGTTCAAATCCCTTCCCCCGCACTATTAATTATCACCCTCCAGTACACTGGCGAATGGAGGCTGAGTTAGGGTGGCTGTGTTGGAAGGAACAAAATAGTTCTTATACCTGCAGATTATTTTCCTCAAGATCATTCACATCTCTTCGGTGTGCAAGAGCGGATATGATGGAGTGAAAATGATGATAGCGAAAAAGACGGGCGTTATAAGTATTGTCGTGTTACTGCTGGTGAGCGTGTTCGGTGTATCCATAGGCATAACCGGTGTCGGGACATTTGAGGAAGAGGGCGGTGCGAACGAGGTCATGGGAGATGTTATAGAGATATTTGCGTGGGAAGACTTGCACAACATGCGTGATAACCTTACTGCGAGTTACAGATTGATGAACGACCTCGGGCTTTCAGATGTTGGGTATGATGATTACGCTTCCCTGAACGCAAACGGCGGAGCCGGGTGGCTTCCCATAGGTACGGACACCGATCCGTTTACAGGCATCTTCCACGGGGATAACTACACTATACAGGGGTTGTACATCGACCGCCCGAGCACTAATTTCATCGGTCTTTTCGGGTATATCGATGGTGGAGAAGTTAGTAACATTGGACTGGTTGATGCAAATGTGAGCGGGCATTGGTATTTAGGCGGGCTCGTGGGAATGAACGACTTGGAGGGCACAGTATCGAACTCGTATGCTACCGGAAATGTGAGCGGTGACAGGGTCGTGGGTGGTCTCGTGGGAAGAAACAGAGGCACGGTAGAGAACTCGTATGCTACCGGAAATGTGACCGGTACAGGCTTTGCGGTAGGTGGTCTCATGGGTTCGAACCAGCACACGGTGTCGAACTCGTATGCTACGGGAAGCGTGAGCGGTGACGAACGTGTAGGCGGGCTCGTGGGATTTAACTTCGGCGGCACTGTATCTAACTCGCATGCTGACGTGGATGTAACTGGTTCAAGAATGAATGTAGGCGGGCTCGTGGGATATAACCATGGCACGGTCTCGAACTCGTATGCTACTGGAAACGTGAGCGGCGGTAGTAGTGTAGGTGGTCTTGTGGGACTGAATCAACCCACGTGGTTATACCCCGGTACGGTGGTCAAATCATATGCTACGGGAACCGTGAGCGGAGACGAACGTTTAGGTGGTCTCATGGGAGAGAACGATGAAGGTGCGGTGTTTAACTCATATGCTACTGGAACTGTAACCCGATTATCAGGAACTTCTGCAGATATTGGCGGCTTCGCTGGTCGTAACTATAGAGGCTTGATCATCAACTGTTATTCAACCGGAAGCGTGCATTACAAAAACGCTGGAGATCCAACAAACAAAGGTTTCGTTGGAAGCGTAGACACCGGAGAAGGATACGAGATGACCGGTAACTTTTGGGATGCTGGAAACAGACAAACCTCCACTGCCGGCAACGCAACCGGAAAGACCACCGCCGAGATGATAACCATCACCATTTTCACCCACGCTGGTTGGGATATAGTTGCTGTTCCGGATAAAGACTCCCATGACTCGGGTTATATCTGGAATATCGTAGAGATGGGCACTTACCCCTTCTTTTCCTGGCAAGAAGAGGTTAAGACAGATGTATTTTTTGAATTGGTCTCACAATCTACCGATGGAGGAGAAGTGACTGTACCGGGTGAGGGTACATCTATCCACACTGAAGGACGGATTGTGAATATCGTTGCAACACCAGATACCGGTATGGGGTTCGTTGGGTGGACTGGGGATATAAGTACCATAGTCTATCTCACCTCAGCTGTGACCACCATCACAATGGACGATAATAAGACGGTGACTGCAAATTTTGACGAGATATCTTACGAGATTTACAACTGGCGGCATCTTTACATATCCCGTTTTGATCTTGAGGGCGAATTCACGTTGATGAACGATCTGGATGAAACGACTGAGGGTTATGACCAATATATCTATACCCATGAAGGATGGGAACCTATAGGGGATATAGATGCCCCTTTCACTGGCACCTTCGACGGTGACGGATACGAGATACGCGGGCTGTACATCAACAGGCCGGATGAGAATAGTGTAGGTCTATTCGGATCTGTTGCCGATGGCGGTGAAATCCGTAATGTAGGCATTGTAGATGTAGACGTGACCGGTGGCGCCCGAGTAGGCGGGCTCGTGGGAAAGAACTACGGAACGGTGGATAACTCGTATGCAACGGGAAGCTTAAGCGGGACCGGATATTACTTAGGTGGGCTGGTGGGAAGGAATGAAGGAGGCACGGTGTCCAACTCATATGCTACGGGAAACGTGAGCGGCGGGATAAATGTCGGCGGACTCGTGGGAAGGAATGAAGGAGGCACGGTGTCCAACTCATATGCTACGGGAAACGTGAGCGGTGACGAACGTGTAGGCGGGCTCGTGGGGGATAACTGGGGCGGCACGGTGGAAAACTCGTATGCCACGGGAACCGTAAGCGGTAACCGAACTGTAGGGGGGCTCGTTAGCGATAACTGGGGCATGGTGTCCAACTCTCATGCTACCGGAAACGTGAGCGGTAAAGGCGTCGTGGTAGGTGGTCTCATGGGTTCGAACTGGCACACGGTGGAGAACTCGTATGCTACCGGAACTGTGAGCGGAATTGACGGGTATGTAGGTGGTCTCGTGGGGAATAACTTGCACATGGTGTCCAACTCGTATGCTACGGGTCACGTGAGCGGTGGCGAACGCGTAGGCGGGCTCGTGGGGAATAACTACGCAGACACGTTTTTATGGACCGGTACGGTGGTCAAATCATATGCTACGGGAACAGTGAGCGGAAACGAATATGTAGGCGGGCTCGTGGGAAGGAACAGTGAAGGCACGGTGGAGAACTCGTATGCTACCGGAACAGTTACCCGCATATCTGGTTCAACACATACAGATATAGGTGGCTTCGTTGGGTACAATTATCGAGGAAAAATCATCAATTGCTACTCCACTGGTATTGTAAATTACGAAGGAGTTGTTGACCCCACGGACAAGGGCTTCGCTGGTTCTGTGGACACCAACGGAAATTACGAGATGACCGGTAACTTCTGGGATATGGAGACCAGCGGTCAAACATCCACATCAGGAAATGCTACCGGACTACCCACCGCCGAGATGAAGACACAGAGCACCTTCACCGACGCAGGCTGGGACTTCGGCGAAATATGGCATATGGTAGAAAGCATAACTTACCCATTATTCCAGTGGCAGGAGCTGCCGGTATTCATGGTACTAAATTTGTATGCTTACCCTGAATCCAACGGCTGGAACTTCGTCTCTTTCAATCTGGCACCTGCGGACACATCGTTAACATCCATACTCGCTGATATAGAAGGCAACTACGACCGAGTGATGTACTACGATGCCTCAACGGGCCAGTGGAACAGTTATGTTCCAGGTAGACCGGACCACTTCAATAACTTGCGGACGTGGGACCATACCATGGGTCTCTGGATACGCATGACCGGGAACGCAACACTCACCGTGGAAGGCTATGTGCCGTCGATTACTGATGTTACTTTGTACCCTGGTTGGAACATTATCGGGTTGCCAAGTGAGAGTGCCGGAAACCATGATCTACCTCCGGAGGTTACCCGGATAGGTCATTTCGACGCTTCGGAGGAGTACAACATCGCATATACCGACGATGTGGCTGGGTATGTATTCGAGCCTGGACAAGGTTACTGGGTCTACAACGGTGCCCACGAGCCGGTGATCTGGACCGTGGAGTACTGAGAGGAACACGATCTCCTGAAAGTACCACGAAGGTATACTGGCTACGTGCACTATAGACAAATTTACCAGTAAATCGGGGTTCAAATCCCTTCCCCCGTATTCAATACTCCTGCGTGCGTGTAAAGTGCGTGTAAATAAAGACCACCGGGCATCCACATCCGCACGAAATAGTTATTATTCTACACCGAGGGCAGTTCGAACCAGAACGTGCTGCCCTCTCCCGGTTCCGAACTGACCCCTACCCTGCCGCCCATGCGCTCCATCCCCTTCCGGACGATGGCCAGCCCGATGCCCGTACCGGGATATGATTCTATACCGTGGAGTCTTTTGAAAACATCGAAGACCTCGTCCTGATGTTCCCGAGGTATGCCTATTCCGTTATCTCGGAACTCCACCCTCACTATGTCAACCATCCTTTCCGTTCTTATCTCAACCTCGGGGGCCCTGCCCTCACTGACGAATTTCATGGAATTGGTCAGCAGGTTCGTGACGCACTGTTTCAGAACTTGCTTGTTGGCCCTGACTTTTGGCATGACTCCAATTATACGGATATGTGCCCCCTCCTCTTTGATATCCTCATCAAGGTCCCGTAGTATGTTTTCCATCATTTCTTCCAAGGATACAACCCCCAGTTCCATCTCCTCATGGGTAAGTTGTCCGTACCTCAAAAGATCTGATATCAGTATATCCATGTTCTGAGCGGAATCTCTGATCCGATCCAGGTAATCTACTCTGGTTTCTTCGGATATGTCCTCGTGTTCTTCCAGCAGTATCTGACTAAAGCATGTCATGGACCTCAACGGTGCTTTCAGGTCATGGGATACGGAATAGGTCAATATCTTAAGGTCATCCAGGGAGCGCTGAAGCTCTTCGGTGCGCTCATTTACCATCTTTTCCAGGTTCTCTCTGTGTTCTCTAAGTTCTTTTTCTACTTTTTTGCGCTCACGTATATCCTTTCTGAGCTCTTCGGTACGCTGGTCCACTTTCCTCTTCAAAATTATACTAGTTCCGAAAAAAAGAAGGGCACCCCCGGCAACTACCAGTATGGCAATCCTGGCCCAGGTTGGGAAAAATACTTCACCTTCCCTGGCACCTCCCATGAACTCATCGATGGAGGCGTAATATACGGAATCTGGATCAGCCTTGATCTCCCTGAGATGGCCGTCCAATGTGTCTATGAGTTCAGGAGTCATCCAGTGGTCCCGATTCAATGCGAAACGGATGGATATGGGTGTGAACATGAGGTTGGTTCTGTATACATCGTATTCCCCTTCGAAAGCCCTACCGAAAAACCTGTTCACCGCACCCACATCTACATGACCTGCACCCAGGGCCTCAAATATATCTCGGTAGGATGGATATTCTATGAACGTGGCGTTGATATCCAGTACCGCGAGCAAATGTCTTATCCCTTCGGGTCCTATGTTGTAGATACCATCTTTCATCACACCGATCCTCATCCCCTCGAGGCCAGGGAACGTTTGAACATCCAATCCGGATCGTGCGTACAATCTCCCCCAGTCCGCCAAAACGGTCTCGTTGGTGAAGGCGTATAACTGATCTCTCTCTTCGGACCATGCCACATCCTGCATGATGTGTATCTCTCCGTTGCCCAATCGGTGCAGACCCTCTGAGAAGCTGCCGTGGACGTACTCGATCTGGAAACCCTCCCTTTCCGCCACATATTCCAGTATTGCAGAGAATATACCTTTTTCAACGCCCTGTTCGTCGGTGAATATCTTCGGCGGATTTTCGTACATGCCCACCCTGAGAACCGATGTTTCTTCTCTTTGGGAGACTGCAATGAAGGGAAGGAGAAAAGTCACCGAGAGGGTTAAGATGATAAATAATACCGGTAATCTTCGTGACGAAGTTACACCCATCGACCTCATAAGATTTTTCAATCTTTTTCACCGTTACTATATATGCGATGTTCATGTATTAAGAAATTCCGGTGAGGGAAAAGCCAATATGTTATTCTAAGCTCATCGCATAAATCACACCAATAAATATAAAAAGAAACACCTCTTTTAGGATTAATCGGAACAACAAATAAAAGGTGTCGAATCATGGCAAAAAATAAGTTAACCAAAAAGCATATGGAACTGGTGGATCGGCTCAAGTATGCCGGGGTGGACAGGGCGGTTGCTCTGACGCTGGTGTTCGTAGCTGGTAAGGACGACGCAATCCGGACTGAAATAGAGGCGGCTACCGGTCTGAAACAGCCCGAGGTGTCCATCGCAACTTCGTATATGAGAGATGAAGGCTGGATGGATAAGAAGGACCGTAAGAAAGAGGGGAAGGGAAGACCGGTCCACGTATATCGCCTCAGCAAGCCCTTCGATAATATATTGCGGGATATCAAGGAGAACGAAAGGGCACGGATCAAGGAGATGGAAGAAAACCTCAAGAAGATCGAGGAACTTGCGGGATCCATATACTGATAACCATTCCCTTGTTTTGGCTACGGGGCTTCCCCCGGATTCGCTGGCATATTAGGACTATTGTAGCATTAGCTCTGGATGTTCCATTCCTGCCCACTTCGATACTATTTTAAAGAACAGGTGGGATGAACCCCACATGATACGACTGCGGTACCAGGAGGTTTTCGATGCCGAGAAGTATTTCCAGATACTGAGTGACCCAGCCTTCGAATATTTCGATGTCCGTGTGGAGTCGGTGGAGGAAGAGCGTGAATGGTTGGCACAGAATGCTGAAAGGAGAGAGAAGAACCAGGAATACAACTACGCAATCATATACGAAGGTGAAGTGGTGGGTGCCTGCGGCATAGCCATAGATCAGAGGAGGCCTCACAAGGGGGAGATTGGTTACTTTCTACAAAGAGAGCTCTGGGGTAAAGGCATAACAACGGAAGCCGTTCGTCAGATCGAAAAGATCGCCCTCGAGAAACTGGGGCTGGTACGCCTGGAGATCCTCATGGAACCCGAGAACAGAGCCAGCGAGAAGGTGGCCATAAAGTGCGGTTACGAAAAAGAGGGGTTGGTCAGGGGGGCATACAAACGAGATGGGATGTACAGGAATTGTTTACTGTACGCAAAGGTGGTTAACCCGGGCTGAGAATCCTTATATATATCTTGTTTATGAGGCTTTGGAAGTTTATGCTATGTCCGAAGCCATGATCGTATCGCAAAAAGTACACAAGTACTATGAAGGAGGGGTCCGAGTGCATGCCTTACGTGGCGTGGATCTCTCCATAGACCGGGGTGAGATGGTGGCCATAATGGGACCGTCTGGATGCGGCAAGACCACCTTGCTGAACTGTCTCTCGGGACTGGAAAATATATCTTCAGGCAGGGTACTGATAGGTGGAAAGGACCTGAATGCCCTCTCAGATAACCGAAGGACGGAACTCAGGGCACTGAACATGGGCTTTGTGTTCCAGTTCTATAACCTGTTACCTGTTCTCACATCCCTGGAAAACGTAGAACTACCTTTGCTGCTCGCTGGAAAGGCCAAAGGGGCCAAGGCCAAGGCAAAAAAGGCACTGGAGACCGTAGGTCTGGGGGACAGGTGCCATCACAGACCACCGGAACTGTCGGGTGGTGAAAGGCAGAGGGTTACCATCGCAAGGGCAGTCGTTAACGAGCCCGATATAATATGGGCCGACGAACCCACTGGCGACCTGGATACGGATAATTCAGAAAGGATAATGGACCTACTCTGCAAGCTCAAAGAGAAAAATGGCCACACCATCGTCCTGGTGACCCATGATCAAATGGTGGCTCGGAGAGCGGAGAGGATGATTTACATGGAGAACGGACTTATACAACGGGAACAGCGAAGGGGGGATACGAGATGAGTCCTCTCCTGATCCTTATCGGAATAATCGTGTTACTGATCGCCGTGGACGCGGCGAGGCACCGGGTACTTTTCAAGATGGGTTTCAGGAACATCCTCCGCAGGAAGACCGATACGGTCATAGTGATATTGGGTCTCCTGGTTGCAACCGCCATAATCTCATCGTCCTTCTCCGTGGGAGATACCATGGAGAACTGGATCGAGAGCGAGATACTGGATGATATGCAGTACACAGATGTCACCGTTTACAACACCACCGGCCAAGGCACATATGTTCCGTTCAGTTATGAATACTACAGGGAACTCAGGGCCGATATCATGGAGGTGGAGAATGTCCTGGATGTGGTGGGTGAGGTACATGGGAGGATATCCGTGTTCGACCCGGCGTCACTTTTATCCCGTTCTGACATCCCCATGATGGGCATGGACATGGATGAGAGTGATGCCTTCGGCGGTTTTTTCGTTGACGGTGTTGAAATCCAACCCTCCCTGAACGAGGGTGAGATAATGATCGACAGGCGCCTGGCCGATGATATGGAAGTG
This sequence comes from Candidatus Halarchaeoplasma halalkaliphilum, assembly GCA_007133925.1. Taxonomy (GTDB): domain Archaea; phylum Thermoplasmatota; class Thermoplasmata; order Halarchaeoplasmatales; family Halarchaeoplasmataceae; genus Halarchaeoplasma; species Halarchaeoplasma halalkaliphilum. The sequence goes on from SLLU01000142.1 coordinate 8,477, forward strand.
GGAGATTCCCTGATCCTCTTTTCTGTCGGGCACCCCATGGGCAGGGTTTACAACGTCACCCAGGTCATAGATAACCGGGGTAGGGCGGCATTCGGAGGTCCCGGGAAGGTGATCATGAACCTGAACGACTCCCGGATGGCCATGTCCATACCCGGACATCTGAACTTCATCCGTATAACCTCCGTAGGCGGTGTAGAGGACGGGGCCCTTTACAGCGACCAAATATTCCGGGACGTGGATGAGATACTCAAGGCCGAACAGAGCATATTGGAGGCCAGGGAGAACAAGAACGAGCTCCTGGAGGAGTTCAAAGGGATGATGTCCATGTTCACCGATATGTTTTTTGTTTTCGGTTCCTTCGTCATAATCGCGGGGATAATACTCACCATAAACATATTTGTGATGCTGGGTGAAGAGAGGAAATCTGAGATGGGCATGAGCCGGGCTATCGGCATGAAGAGGAAGCACCTGAGAAGGGTTTTTTCCTACGAAGGGATGATCTACGCCGGAACCGCATCCGCCATAGGTGCATTGGTGGGCGTTGGTATAGCCTATGTTATATTCCTTTTACTCGAGGACATATTCGCGGTGTTCGGAGGGGACGTGTCCTTCTTGTCCTATTTCCATGTTTCACCTGACAGTCTGATATTAGCTTTCTCAGCCGGGTTCCTGATAACCATGGCCACCATCTTTTTCACCGTATTCCGCATATCAAAGTTGAACATAGTTCGGGCCATAAGAGAGTTACCGGAGCCCCCTGTAACGAAAAGCAGCAGAAAACCCCTGTTCATGGCCGTGGGGAGCATTGCCCTGGGTTTTTTGATGACCCTGGCCGGTCTCTCAACTCCTCAACTATGGCTGCCGGTGACGGGTGTTTCTCTCATACTCATCGGTGGGGGCACAATTGCAAGACGATGGGTAGGTGACAGGATCGCTTATACATTGGTGGGCATATTCCTACTGGTCTGGTGGATGGTACCCTTCGAAGCAGTGGAATCCTTCTTCGATGATTACTCCGCAGGTATGGAGATGTTCATACTTTCCGGTTTATTCACAGTTACAGCCGGTATAATGGTGATCATGCTGAACAGTTCCCTTATCATCGGTGCTCTGGATAGGATCCCGGAGTCCAGCAAGGGGGGCAAAGCGGTTGTGCTCACGGCGGTGTCACATCCCATGAAGGAAAAGTTCAGGACAGGTATGACCATGTTCATCTTTGCCCTGATCATATTTGCCATAATCGTGATGAGCATGATCGTGGGCATATTCAACACGAACATGGACCGGATGATAGAGGAACAATCCGGCGGATATGACATGATCGGGCTCACCGCATGGGACAGGCCCATAGATGATCTCTATGTGGAGATCGAAGGTAGGGGCATAGATCCCGGCCATTTCCAAAGCATAGATCAGGCGAGTCTGAGTATGGTCACCCTGGCGGATGGAAACATGGATTCGGTGATAGGGGTAGATCGGAATTTCGTCAGGAACAATACATTCGGTTTCACCGAATATCATGACGATTACGATTCGGTTGATGATGTGTGGGAGGCCCTGATGAGCGATCCGAGCTTGGTGGTAACCAACGATCCTGGGGAGTTCGGCATGCCCCTTGAAGACCCCATCGGTGTAGATTCCGTGATAACCATCATGGATGCCTATGGGGAACCCAGGGAGAAGCGGGTCATAGGCCTCATGGATCAATTCATCATCCACGGATACTTCATGTCAAAGGAAGGTGTCAGATCGGAGTTCAACACCACATCCCACAACCTTTTCTTCATAAGCGTGGGAGAGGGTGTGGATGCTGATGAGTTGGCCCGGGAGATGGAGAGAGAGTTAGTTCCCTTCGGATTCCAACCAATAGTTATCGATACGGTGTTCAGGGAGGTGATGAGCGCCCAGTTCATGTTCTTCGATCTGTTCAGCGGTTACATGGGCCTGGGTCTCGTTGTGGGTATCGCAAGTCTGGGTATAATCAGTTTGAGGGCCGTCCACGAGAGGCGGCTGGAGATAGGTATGATGAGGGCCATCGGTTTCAAGACACGGATGATCAAATATGTGTTCCTGGTGGAGAACTCCTTCATCACCCTGACTGGAATAGTACTGGGTTCCGCCCTGGGGATAGGCATCGGGTGGCTTCTCTGGTACGATGGTTTCAGGCCCATGGGCTGGGAATTCTACATACCATGGGGTACCATAATAACCATCGGAATCATAGCTTATCTCACCATGCTTGTAACCGCGATCCCCAGTGCCCACAAGGCCAGCAAGGTATCTCCTTCCGAAGCTATGAGGTTCGATTGAGGGCCTCCTGATAAAGTAAAGCTTATATTACGAAGGTGTAATCACCACAGGATAAAATGCCGAGCAAACCGTGGGACGTCTTCACACTGGATGATTTTAATCTCAAGGGCAGGACAGTTTTGGTTAGGGTGGATATAAACTCACCTCTGGATCCCAAATCAGGGAGGATACTAGATGACTACCGTATCCGTAGTCACATGACCACTATACGGGACCTGGAAAAGTCAAAGGTGATCATACTCGGGCATCAGAGCAGACCCGGCAAGAACGATTTCACCACCATGAACGCCCACGCCATCCGCATGAGTCAGATACTGGGTAAACGGGTTGAGTACGTTGACGGTCTCTTCGAGAGCCACGTCAGGCAGAGGATCAGGGCCATGGAACCAGGGCAGAAGATACTTCTGGAGAACACCCGTTTCTATTCCGAGGAGGTGGTTTTGAAGGGAGAAAAGCAAAACTTCGAGGGTACCCATATCGTTAAACACCTTGCGCCCATGATCGAGTTCTTCGTGAACGATGCCTTCGCAGCCGCCCACAGGGCTCAACCAACACTGGTAGGCTTTGCAGGGCTGGTTCCGAACCTGGCGGGGAGGGTCATGCAGAAGGAGATAGAGGACATGGGAAGGGCATTCGACCCGGGTTTATCCCCGAAGATCGCACTCCTAGGTGGCGTCAAGGTGGACGACTCCATAGATGTTGCCCGGCACATGCTTGAAGATGGTTCCATGGACAAGGTACTGACCATGGGCGTGGTTGGCCAGGTGTTCCTCATGGCCAGCGGACTGGATATTGGAGAAGGCAGCACCGAATTCATAAAACGGGAGTTCCCGGATCACAAGGAAATGATCAAGGAAACCAAGTCCATGCTGGATAAATGGGGCGACAGGATACTCATGCCCAAGGACGTTGCGGTGGGAAACAACGGAAGAAGGAACGTGGTAGCACTCTCGGGCCTTCCCGTACCGGAACCCATAATGGACATAGGCATAGAGACCATAGTGGAGTACTCCAAGCACATACGTGATGCCAAACTGGTTCTGGTAAACGGCCCCGCCGGTGCCTTCGAGTACGATAAATTTTCCATAGGTACCACAGAGACATTCCGGTCCATAGCCCATTCACGGGCATACAGCATAGTGGGTGGCGGGCATTCCACGGCGGTGCTGGAGAACCTGGACCTCTCAAGCAGTATCGATCACATATCCACAGGCGGTGGCTCCTGCATCAATTTCCTGGCGGGAAAGGCACTGCCCTCCGTGGAGGCTCTGGAAAGATCCAAGCGCATATTCGAAAAGGGTCCCTTCCAGAAACACTGAACAAATTGCCACTGTAGCTCAGCAGGTGGAGCGATGGTTTCGTAAACCATAGGTCGGGGGTTCGAATCCCTCCAGTGGCTTACCACTTATTACGCCTAGGGGGTTACGGGAAAAGGCCGGTTTAGGGCAACTGGAGCAGGACGGTTTACACTGGGTTTAAAATATTTTCTAGGTTCGTGCATATTAACCTAACCTCGCCATTTAGACTTTTTCCAACTGAATCGGCCGATGGAAATGGCCACTATGCAATTTGACAGATGGTTTTTACCATCGCAGATCAAGAGATTTATCGTGATATTTGTCGA
>SLLU01000014.1 GCA_007133925.1 Candidatus Halarchaeoplasma halalkaliphilum
GACGTTCTCCCCACGGACCGGAGACTTGTAGTAGAGGGCTACGTTGACGAGAAGAAGAGATACAACATCATATTCCACGCATGCTTTGGTCGTAGGGTGAACGATGCCCTGTCAAGGGCCTACGCATACGCCATCTCCCGGAAGTACAACTGCAGCACACGGGTGGCCATAAACGACGACTGCTTCATGATAACCACCAAAAAGAAGGTACTCCCGGAAGATCTGAAGGACCTGGTAAGGTCAGACACGGTGGAAGACATACTCAAGAGAGGGATCAGACACACGGAGCTCTTCAAGCAGAGGTTCCGTCACTGTGCTGGAAGGTCCTTCATGGTCCTGAGAAACTACAAGGGGAAGGATATCTCGGTGGCCAAGCAGAAGCGCAGGGCTGACAAGGTATTGGAGACCCTGGAGGGATACGATGATTTTCCCGTGGTCAAGGAAACCTTCAACGAGATACTCTACCAGGTACTGGACCTCAAACATGCCCGGGAGGTACTTGAAGGGGTGGAGATGGGTGAGACGGAGTTCACTGTCATCCCCTACTCGGATATACCATCTCCCTTCGCCCACAACATAGTGATGATAGGTATATCCGACGTGGTGATGATGGACGACAGGAGCAGCATACTCCGACAGTTCCACCAGAAGGTGCTGGAAAAGGTGATACCCCGGGAGGAGATAGAGAGTTTCCAGTTCAAGAGAGAGGTGGTGGACGAACACTTCTTCCGGAAAAGGCCCTCCTTCGATGATAAGGAGGGGATGCTGGAGGTCATAGAAGAACTGGGGCCCATACACGTTTTCAGTGAGAGGGGAAAGAACGTGTTCCTCTACACCCAACGGACCCACCAGGAGGTGCGTTCCTGGGCAAGGGAACTCCTCAGGGCCGGAGAGATACAGTCCGTGTGGATGGGCGATACCCACCGCTGGGTGACTTCGGGCAGGCTGAAGGACATTCTGCCGTGTCTGAAACAGGGGGAGATACCCCCGGGTGCGGGACCTGTGGTGGGGTGTATGGAGGAGGGTTTCAAGAGTTCCCGGGAGATATACGAGGAAACGGATCTGAAGCTCGGGGACATATCAAATCTCATAAGGGATATGGAAAGGCGCAGGCTGGTGAACCGGAGAGACATGGACGATGACGGGAACTTCAGGTATGGACTGTTGCCCGTGCTGGAGAGGGATCCGGAGAAAGAGGAGGAATACATACTGGATCTCCTGGAGTACGATGCACCCAGGGAGATGGAAGAAATCGCCTTTGCTTTGGGTATGCAGGAGGAAAGGGTGATGACCGCTTTGGGCAACATGGTGGAGGCCGCGAGGCTCGTATCCGGCCGATTGGTCATCGGGGAGGGGACCCAGTATATGCTCTACGAGGATTATCACGACCTGAAATTCCCGGGGAAGGAGCATGTTTCCGAAGAAAAGGTCCAGTCCTACAGGGCTGAAAAGATGTTTCGAAAATCCGGTTCAGTCCGGGATTATTTCGATAGATTCCTGGAGGCCAGCAGCCCCTACGAGGTTTACCTGAGGGTAAAGGACTTCCACGCTGGAGAATGGGAGGACATGCGAAATTCTGGGGAGATAATCGAGGGGCGCTTTATCAGGAGCAGGGTGAGGTACGTTCTCAGGGACGACCTTCCCATGCTGGTGGGTACATATCGTACGGAGGAACTGGACGAAGATGACAGGGACATACTGGAACTCATAGGCTCCGGGAGGGCAAATTCACTCCGGGAACTGAAGAAACTTTCTCCACTGCCAAACTACAATGTAAAGGAGATCGTGAAAAGATTGGATTCCAACCTGTATGTCATGAGGGAGTTCACAGGTGACGAGGGCTGGTCAACAAAGAACGTTTACAGTAAGATCGATGTCCGTCCTCTGCCCAGGGAGCAGGCCGTTGAAAAACTGGTACGGAGGCTGATAGACGCCCACGGCCCCGTATCCATCTCGGACATAAGGTATATGGCAGGACTGCACCGGCGTGAGATAGAAAGCGTTGTCTCCTCCATGGTACGGGACGGTAGCGTTGTCAGGGTACTTGCAGGCCCTTCAAAGAGGGAGATGTATGTGAAAGCAGGTGAGGTGGAACCACTCAGAAGGGCGGAACAGGAAGAATTGAACAAACTGAGGATACTGTCAAAGAACGACCAGTACAGCGGTCCCCTATGGGCCGAGATATACTCCAGATACGGTGACGACTGGATATACCCCATAGTGAAGAACGGCAGGGTGATGGGGGGTCTGGAGATATGGGAGATGAGCGGGTGCGTGGAGATACGGCACATGGACATACAGGATGAAGCACTTCTGGAAGAATTGCTGGAGGAGGTGGATCGCATGATGAAATATCATGATACCCGGGGTTTCGATGTACTCCGTGTGCGGTACTACGGTCACACTCCCGTCAAGGACCTTGACGGGGATGTTCTTGGCAGATTTACCAGTAAAGGATACTTGATGATACAGGACATGCTGGTCAAGGGGAACGTGGTCCCCTCCGTGTATCCAGAAGAGGACCTACGGGCTTACATGCTCTATAAACAGCACCTTGCCGGGAACCCCTTGGAGGGAGCTCGTGATGCCATCCGCGAACTCAAAGGAGCCCGATCCGACGAGGAGATCACACAGAGGATCACGGGAAGGTCCAATCTGCAGTGGATGCACAGGAGGGGAGAGGTGGTGGCCGGGAAGATGATACCACCTTTCCTCATGTACTGTACCGTGGAACAAGCTGCGGTTTACAGGGCCGCCAAGGGTCTGGAATTAGACCCGGTGATGAGGGAGATATACGACATAGTTGAGAGCGGAGGTCCCGTATCCGCGAATCATGTGGCTCTCAGGTCCCCCTACCACGAAGAACGTACGAAGGAAGTGCTGGATAAGCTCTACGAATGGTCAGCGATTTGCAAGGACCATGAAGGGGCTTACGTGGCGGTACCTGATTCGGATATGGACCGGGATTCCGCACTGAAAAAGGTGGTCCTCTGGAGCCTCCAGGCCTTCGGATACTTCTCGGCGGAGGACCTTTCCGGATACATGGGGGTTGGAGTGAACATGGGTGACATACGGGAAGCCCTTCGGGAATTGGTAAGGGAAGGTTACCTGGTAAAGGGATTCCTCAAGGAAGGTAGTGACACCCTTCACTGGCTGCTCTCCGAAGGGATGAACATGGTGGGGAAGGTAAAGGTGGGCGGAGAGTTCGTCATAAGTCCCAGGGACAGATTGAACC
>SLLU01000128.1 GCA_007133925.1 Candidatus Halarchaeoplasma halalkaliphilum
GCATCCACGGTTTGAGCCGTATCAGGGCTGATGGATACACGGTGAACACCTCCAACAAGAACGTCAAAGGTATCGGATCTGCTCGCACCTTCCAGTGTAACGGAAGCCGTATAGGTTCCCAAGGCGGTCATGGTCTGGTACCACGTATGGCTGGAACTCCCATCGGTGAAACTCAACTCCACGTTCTGGGAATCTTCGTTCACTGTGATGACCGCACTCTTGCTGCCCACCATGGGAACGCCTCCTTCGGAAGCATCGGTTATCTCTATGATGGGAGCATCCCCAGCAGGGATATCATCAACGTCCATCTGGAATGATACTCCTCCGGGTTCCTGAACCGGGCCTATACCGTCGCATTCCTGGCCATGGACATCCATGGCATGGACCTTGTACCACCAGAATATATCATCGGCCATACCCATTTCATAATCTATGTACTCGTAACTGGAAGACCCGTCCGCAGGTACGCTTGCTATGCTTTCGTAAACTCCTGTCTGATCTTCCGAACGGTATATCCTGTAACTCACCACACTGTCCGGATCATCGGGACTGGCATCCCAAGTGAGCAGATTGTGATCATCACCTTCGGGATCATCCGGTTCGGTGTAATCAACGTTCTTGAAGTTGTTGAAGAGAAGTACCTCGTCGTCCACGTCATCCTCGATGTATTTCCCGTAGAGGTATTCCCCGTACTCGGTCTGTCCCTTGAAATAGTAGTTGAAGAAGGATGTCATATATTTGCGGGCGATCCTGTGCTGCTCCTCTCGGGAGATGGTAGCATCACCATCGCCGATACCTCCGGATACGGGGTCTCTGTCGGCATACTGGTTATGGTTAGCTCCTGCGATCAAGAAATACTGGACTGGGGAGTCCGGTATGCCATCGTAAACCACTTCGGAGTTATCTTCCGGCGGTGCGATGGTGTCAACCTCTCCTGCCTGGAGTTGAACCGGTATGTCTATGAGTCCCAGATCGGGAACCGGGTCAGGCTGACCTGTGATGGCCGAAGCCATGGGAGCTATGGCCTTTACAAGATTGGTGCCTTCCTGAACATCAAACTGGGCGGCCATTATGGAGGCCTTGGCACCCAGGGAGAAACCGGTGAGACCCATGTTTTCCACATCCACCAATCCATAGATAGGACTGTTAGGATCGGAGTTCTCCTCTTCCAGGAATTTCAGATTTTCCAGGAGCTCGTATGCGCATCGGGTATGATTGGAGTTGATTATCCTTGCATACTGCATGTGTATAACCGATGTGACGTAACCCCAGCTGGCAAAGTAATGTCCCCAGGACTCGAAATGTCCGTTGTTCATCATGAACCCGTGGGCCACCACTATGGCGGGATATGGTGCCTCGCCGTCTGTGGGGTAGAATATGTTCACAGGAACGGTTTCGTCCCACGGACCGATGAAGGATGTGTTCCAAACGTCGTATTCGTAATCCCCTGTTTCTCCGGGTTCCTTCACCTCACCGTAGTGCTGCACGTTTAGATTAGAAGGCGGAAGGGGTGGGTCTCCGATTATGGAGAAATCCATGGAAGTACTGTAACCGCTCATGTCGTTGGCATCGTGTACCGTGGCCCTGACTCTTGCCTCGACGGTGGATTCATCAGGTATGGTCCACGTATATGAGCCCGTATCGGGGAGCCCCTGTTCCATGGTAGTCCATGAGACTCCTCCGTCTGTGCTCAGATCAAGATCCACACCGGTTATGGCACCCTCGCCCTCCGTGGTGCTCCACGTTATTGTCTCCGTGGAACCAGCATACCACTGCTCACCGCCCACTGGGCTGGTAAGATCTATGGAGGGCCCGGCTGTGAGTGCGAGACCACCGCTGACCACCACGGCAAAGGGCTGTGGCCCGCTGGGAACGTTGTGTGCTGTTACCTTTATCTCGTAGGAACCTGTTTCGACACCGTTCTCATCGGGTATGAGGAGTATGTTCTCATCCACGTTCAAACCATCCCACTCGCCGGTCCTTGGTCCGTTCCACGGATTGCTGGTGGGATTCGATTCAGAGTAACCCGGGCTGTATCCCGTGAAGGCGTTACCCACGTATCGGGTGCCTCCAGGGGTAGTAAGCTCAAGATCCAGATCGTTGACTATGGCCGGATCCGCACCCGATGCACCGGGATAATCGGTCCACGCAAGGGTGACCTCCAGGGGCATCGTATCGTCTTCCACCACAAAGTTCATGGTCCAGCTCTGACCCGTGGACAGGGAGACCCCCTCTTTCAGGGAGTCGAATGCCTGGAGCGTTCTATCGTCACCTTCAAAGTGAAGAACACGGTCCAGCATGCTTCTGCCGTAACCCTGGTCGTTGTTGGGGAATCTTTCATCGTGAACATGGGTACCCGTTCCGGTTATCTCCACCGCACCGTTGATGAGCGTTGCTCTTACCAGTGCGTTGCTGGGCTGGAATCCGTCTCCCGGGTTGGCCACACCGGAGGGATACCATCCGCCCTCATAGTAATGCTGTACCTGGGCCACCTGACCCGCAAGGCCGGGTGTTGACATGCTGGTACCCGACATGCTGGAGTAACCGCTGGCTGAACGGGATGCGGATGTGACACCGCCACCCACATGGAGTATGGTAGGCTTGATCCTGCCGTCGGCTGCGTAACCCCGGCTGCTGAAAGCTGCCATGTCGTTGTGGCTGTTGTAGTTCTGCACCGCACCCACGGTTATCACGTTCTTGCCTTCCGCCTGTTGGGATATGCTGTGTGAACTGCCACCTCGATTATCACCGTCGTTCGCTGCTGCGAAGAGTATGTTGTAATCCTTGTGATCCCATATGAATTGATCGGCCACAACGGCGAGGCCAGCATATTGCGTTCCAGTGCCTCCACCCCAGCTGTTGGTGTGGGACCTGCTGCCTTCGTTGTAGCTGCGAGCCCATCCGTCTGCGTACATATCACTGGGTAGCTGCAGTCCTCCGCCTGCCGTACCAATATCCTGGAAGATCAATCTTGCACCTATGGCGTTACCGTCATTTCCACTGTATTCATCGTAGGGCGGTGCGTCTCCCAGTACGGATCCCGTGACATGGGTACCGTGGTAAACACCTGTGTTCAATGCACCTCCGATGGAGTAATATGCCTGAACCTTCCGGTGGTCATCTCCGAAGTCCACCGTATCGTACCACATCTCGTGGCCTCCGTCGGTGGTGTGGAGTTCGCTGTCACAAACCGTTACCATCTGTCCCACTCCGGTCACTCCCATATCAGTCACCTTTCGGTCATCCAAAACACCTGTTTGAGTTACCCAGGTAGCATGACTGTTATAGAACTCGAAATCCGTCACCCGGGGTGTGATGGTGAGTACCTGGGACATGCGAGCTATGTTCACTATGTCCTGGGGTTCCGCCCTCACGAAGAGGTGTCCACCCCGGACCACTTCCACCTCACATCCCATATGGGACAGATAGGCGGCCATCCCTAGCACGTCGGCGTTCCCGAAGGTGTAAACCTCCAGATCAAGTGGTACTGGGATTTCCAACAGTGCGTCATCGAACTTGTAGGCCGGCTGGTATATTCCAACCCAGTTAACGTAATCCAAGGACGAAACTTCCTTCGCGGTCTCAGGATCCATCTCCACTATGAGATTGAACCGATGCCTGTACTGTTGGGGCACCGCTCCCATGGCCATGAGTTCCTCCTGCCATCCGTCCATGACGGGACCGATGAACTGGACGATGTATGGCTGTGTGACCGCTCCGGGATAGCTCTCCACGCTGAGTTCTGCCGGGATCTCCGGTAGGCCCTCTCCCACGTTGAAGCTGTGGGAGTGGAGCATCACATCCTGACGGTTATCCAGGGTATCAACCAGGTATCCACCTGAAAGCTCATTCCCGGATTCAAGGGAAACCAATACGAACTCATCGTATTCGACCAGTACTGTAATACCGGACATGGACATGAGGTCTTCGGTAGATATCCCTCTTTTATACACCAGGACCAAAGCATGCTCGCTTTCGTCCCCAATCGACATCGCTACGCTGACTGATATCACGGATATCAGAAGCAAAAACACCAGTGTTAACGCCCAAATACGGGCATCCATTTTAGATTTCATTTTATTCTCCTCAGTTTTTTGTTTACATACTAAGAGAGGTACACCTATATAATAAATTTTCACCCAACATGTATTGGGATATACATCACCACATATAGCGGAGTACGTCCTGATTAGCGTTGTGTTGATTTCACACCAAAGGCCTCAGAGAAGAATTTGTTGATGTCAAGGACCGGGTCTTCGGAAGGTCTCAGGCCCGGGAGGTATTCCTTGAAGTGGATCGCCCTCTCGTCCAGTATGAGGACCGCACCCATATCGGTCTCGCTGCGCACCACCCTGCCCGAGGATTGGAGTATCTTACGGACTGCAGGGGCCTTCACTGTGTACTCCCATCCCTTTCCGAATTTCATGTCGTAATAGTGCTGTAGACCTCTCTGTCTTGCGGTTGGCTTGGGGTAGGGGATGCCAACTATGACCGCCACATGGAGCTCGTCTCCCGGAAAATCCATCCCCTCGCTTATCCTGCCGCCTATGACCGAAAACAGGGTGCCCCCATTTCTTTTGAAGGACTCCACCATACCCATGAGATCCGGCTGTGTCATGCTCTGACCCTCCACGAAAACTCCATCCCCATGGAACAGGGAACTGCACGTTTCATCCATGAGCCTGTAGCTGGGAAAGAAAACCATGGTGTTTCGCTTTACATCTCCGAGTATCTCCTTCAATATCCCCCTTATCTTTTCCACCATGGTATCGTCCCTCGACACAACATCGTACCTGGTGGTGATACCCCGAAGGTAGAGGAGTTTCTTGTTCTCAGGGGGGAAGGGGGGCGGGTATATACGGGTCACCGTATCGAAGGGGAGACCCAGGGAATCCCGATACTCGTCCAGGGGCTCCAGGGTACCTGACATGTGGATGGAGGAATGGCAGTGGTTTAGGCACTCCGTCACCTGGCTCGGGTCCAGGCAGTACCCCTCTATGGCAGGGTTGCTGCCACCCCTGACCAGTTTTATGTAATGACTTCTTTCCATGTTGATCCAGAACCTCAAAAAATCCGCCATGGCGTTCATGTGGGAACGGGGCAGCTTCTTTTTCTCACGCTTGTCCTGCTGCACCAGCTCCCCGTGGAGTTTCAGGTCCCTCACCATGTCCCGGATGTCGTTGGTGTTGATCTTGAGTGTGTGCATAAGTTCCGTGCTCAGCTCGTTGGGGGGCACCAGCCCGTCATCGTCTATAACGTATTCCCTCACCATCTCGGCCATTATAACGGAAAGAGTCCTGCACAGCCGTGTCACGGATATCTCCGGTCCGATCTTGGGGTCGTCCCTTTCCATCCCCTCATATAGGGTACGTTCTATGCCACCCATGGTCATATCCCCGGATGCCAGTTCCCTGGCGTAATCTGGCAGGTTATGGGCCTCGTCGATGATCACCACAAGATCGTCTATCTCCGCTCCCATCCACTCCAGCAGCCGGCGGCGTATGAAGGGAACGAAGAAGTAAATGTAGGGTGCGGTGACCAGTATGGCATCGTGGACCAGTATCTTTGAGGTCTCGTAGGGGCAGATGCCCTGTTCGGCACATCGTCCCACGAACTCATGGGCGGTGGGAACCCTCTCCCTGGCCCATAGGATGAGTTCATCCAGGGATTTTGTGAGGAGGCCTGCATAGTAGGGGCAGCTGAACCCGTCTCCACCAAGGGCGATCTTCTCCCGCACCTCCTTTTTCCGGTCCCCGCAGTACCGGGACAACTCCTCGGCGGTGCCCTGGGATAGCTCCTGGTCCTCCATGGCCAGCATGCACGTGCTGTTCCTGCCCTGGAGGCCCATACCGAAGTGGTCCCCCACTTGCCTCATTTCCAGTATCACCTGCTTCTGCTGGGAGTTGGTCCTGGTGAGGTAGAGTATCCTCTTGCCGTTCTTCCGGGCGTACTCCAACACAGGTGCGAGAACACATGCGGTCTTTCCCGAACCCGTGGAAGCCTGAAATACAAGGGATGTCCCGTTCTCCAGACAGGAACGGATGTCGTCCATGATCTCTTTCTGATTCTTTCGGGGTTCGTAGGGGAAAAGGGGATGTTCGGACATTGCCATCTTTTTCACATGCCCAATGAACGTGTAGTTAAATAAATTCCCCAGAGGGGGACCCGAAAGTGGAACGTAAATATCTAATAACAGTGTGTTGGTAAAGGGGAGAACACACATGCAAGCAAGAAAAGTAGACTCCGCACTGGAACTCATAGGAAACACACCCCTGGTCAGGATAAACAAACTTAATCCCAACAGGGATGTGGACATCTACGCGAAACTGGAAAAGCTGAACCCCATGGGGTCCGTGAAGGACAGGATAGCCCAGTACATGATCGAACATGCGGAGAACGAGGGGAAATTGAACAAGGATACCGTTGTGGTGGAGGCCACCAGCGGCAACACGGGACTAGGCCTCGCCATGGTCTGTGCCATAAAGGGATATCACCTTCACCTTACAATGTCCAGGAGCGTTAGCATAGAGAGGGTGCGGATGCTCACCGCCCTGGGTGCAGAGATAGAGTTCACACCGGCTGACGAAGGCACCGACGGCGCCATCAAGAGGGCCGTAGAACTGAGCGAGGAGGAGGGATTCTGGAGGCCTAACCAGTTCGACAATCCGGTCAACGAACTGGCCCATTACGAGACAACGGGCAAGGAGATACTGGATGCAGCGGGAGACCGCATAACCCATTTCGTTGCGGGCATGGGTACCACGGGTACCCTCATGGGGGTGTCCAAGAGGTTGAAGGAGTACGACCCGGCAATAAAGGTGATAGGAGTGGAGCCAAATCCCAATTACTGCATACAGGGACTCAAGAACATGAGCGAGGATATAGTACCCAAGATATACGACGAAAAATGGCTGGACGAGGTGAGGAATGTGGAGGACGAGGACGCCTTCGAAACCGCAAGAAAGCTGGCGGTCAAGGAAGGACTTTTCGTTGGTATGAGTTCGGGAGCAGCCATGCACATATCCCTGGAGGTGGCCTCGGAGATGGAACAGGGCACCGTGGTGACCCTGTTCCCGGATGGCGGAGAGAAGTACTTCAGCACGACCCTCTTCGATGCCGGAGAGTGCTTGAGGTGTGTGAGGGAGCACGGGGGACTGGACGTCCACCCACCAGTAAACTTGACCCAGTACCTCGATGAGTTGAACGATATGATAAAAAAGAAATCACCGTGAGGCGATAAAAATGGAAGAGATAACCACATTTGACATAAACATCAGGCACATGGAAAACATGAAGTTCGAGGTGTCCTTCGATCATGAGGATATGGGTACCCTGGTGACCGACGAAACTCCTGACATAGGGGGCGAAAATGCCGGACCTACTCCGGGAAGACTCCTTGCGGCATCCACACTGAACTGTCTCATGGCGAGCCTTCTGTTCTGCATCAACAAGAAGAGGGTTGAGTTAAAGAGTTTCACCGGAGAGATACGGGGCCGAGTCGAAAGGGTGGACGGGAGATGGAGGGTTACCGGGATGGATGCGGTCCTGCGCCCGGAGGTGGAGGACCCGGAAAAGCTCCAGCAGTGTTTGAGGATATTCGAGGATTACTGCATCGTCACCGAAAGCGTGAGAAAGGGTATAGACGTTGATGTAAGGGTCGAGCTATGAACTCCGAGATAATGAAGTGTAAAAGATGTCGGCTCCACGAGACCAGGACCAACGCGGTGCCGGGAGAGGGGCCCATGGATGCCCGTGTTATGTTCGTAGGCGAGGGGCCCGGCAAGAAGGAGGACGAAAAGGGAAGACCCTTTGTGGGCAGGGCCGGAGAACTGCTGAATGAGATGTTATTGCACGCAGACCTTTCCCGGGAACAGGTCTTCATAACCAACATCGTTAAGTGCAGGCCTCCGGGAAATCGGGATCCCCGGGAGGACGAGAAAAAAACGTGCAGCGAGTACCTATCCAGACAGATCGAGATCATAAAGCCCAGGGCCATCTGTACCCTGGGAAACCATGCCACGTCCCACTTTCTGGGAGTGGGTGAGATGGGAAAAAGGCACGGTAGGACCTTCCAGGTAGAACAGATGACCGTCATCCCCCTATACCACCCTGCTGCTGCACTCTACAACCCAAATTTGAAGGGTGTTATGAAGGAGGATTTCCTTTCCCTAAGAAAGATCCTCTATTAGGTAAATTTTATTAACGGGTTGCACCTACACGATATCCCCCTTGGGCCCATGGCTTAGGTTGGTTATAGCGTCCGGCTGATAACCGGGAGGTCGAGAGTTCAAATCTCTCTGGGCCCACTTCTTCTTTTTTTAAATAAAGGTGAAACTCCCTTTCCGGAAAAAAAGGGAGGAAATATATCGTCATCCTTGATACCCTGATAATATATGATAAGCGGTGGTTAATATGTTTTGCCCTTGGGAGTCCTGACACCCAATTTTATTATGTCATAGGTACCCCTGAGTCCGTCCCAGAGGGGGACCCCTTCCTGAACGGTGAAGCCCCACTCGAAGTTGGGGGCGTCCAGGACGAAGCTCTCGTACTCCCCGCCTTCCCCGGCAACGTTGACCCCGTACCGTCGATTCAGTTCCTTCAGATCCCCAAAGAATTCCCGGTCTATGCTTCTACCCAACCAGGTCTCGTTGAGACCCAGAGCCGCAGCCTCCACTACGATGCACTCGAAGCCTTCCTCCATAAGGGTGTTCATGAGATCATCCGGATCCATGCCCCACAGGGGTGAGAACACGTCAAGCCCCCGTTCATGGGCCATGCGCTCTATGCGGTCCATCTGATAGCGTGATGCCACCGCACCGGTTATCACCCCGTCGATCTCCACGGAATCCAGGGCATTCTCCAGGTCCGTGAGTTCCTTCTCCTTCTCACCACTTGACTCCTCCAGGACCAGGGGTATGTTGAGGGATTCCGCCTGCATGGGAACATGGAGCAGGTTCGGTTTGTGGAACATGTAAGAATCGTCACGCCTGGGAAAAACCGTTATCAGGTATGAAACGTCCATGCCCCGTTCCTGGGCCAGCCAAAGGGCCAGATTGGAGTCCTTGCCTCCCGAATAGAGGGCAGCGTATCTCATGGTCCTTCCAAAGGGACCTTGTTATTATAAATGTTGGTCCCTGTCCAAAAGTATTAACTAAAACCACGAAAATGCTCTCCCATGGAAATATACGATGTTGTGATATTGGGGATGGGGCCGGGGGGCCTCACGGCGGGTATATACGCCGCCAGATACAACCTCAAGACCCTTATCCTGGGGGAGATGCCCGGTGGTATGCTGGCAGAGGCCTACGAGATATGCAATTTCCCGTCCTATGACAAGATAGGTGGTATGGAACTCATGGACAGGATGGAAAAGCACGCCACGGGATTGGGGGTTGAAGTGAGGATGGACACGGTTACGGATATAGGCGGCAAAGACATGGATTTCACTATCAGAGGGGGCAGGGGTGAATACCGAGCCAAAAAGATCATACTGGCCACGGGCACGGTAAGGGTGAAACTCGGTTTACCGGGGGAAGAGAAACTCGCTGGCAGGGGCATAAGTTACTGCGCCACCTGCGACGCCGCTTTCTACAAGGGAAAAACGGTGGGTGTGGTGGGTGGTGGAAACTCCGCCCTGTCGTCCGCCCTGCTACTATCGGAGTATGCGGATACTGTTTACATAATATACAGACGTGAAAGGTTCTTCAGGCCGGAACCCGTGAGGATAAACGAGGCGGAGCAGAGGGAGAACATCAAGGTCCTGTTCAACACCCAGGTCACGGAATTAATGGGTAACGAGAGACTGGAAGCCGTGAAATTGAGGGACCCCCAGGGGGACAGCAAACTGGAACTGAACGGTCTCTTCGTGGAGATGGGTGCAACACCCAGATCATCCCTGGGTGAAAAACTCGGGGTCGCTCTGGACGAGAAGGGGTACATCGTTACCGAACCGGAAAGACGTACCACCGTCCGGGGAGTGTACGCTGCAGGGGACGTCATAGATTCACCCCTGAAACAGGGCATCACCGCCGCAGGTCAGGGAGCCGAGGCGGCGGCATCGGTGTTCGAGGATCTGAACCTGATTTCGAACTGAACAGGAGGTGTTCCAGCTGGATAGGTCCAAGGCATATGTGGGCATCATAGCGGTCCTGACGGTGATCGCCATAGTACTGTCATCTCTGTATCTACCCGCATATTTCAGGGAGTGGGGGGACTTCTACACATCCTTCGAGTACGCCCAGATGTATCTGAACGATGACCGGTACGATGAACTGATCATAGAGTACAGCTATGTTCAGGGATTCCCACCTTCGGACTTTGCCAGGGAGACGCTGCTGTCCACCATAGAGGAGATATGTCATAAGGACAGTGTGGTGGAGACCAAGAACGAGATGATACCCCAGCGTCCAGGGAGGAATAGGTACGATCGGGACGGGGTAGAGGATATGCTGGAGGAGTACAGAGGAAACGAGAGGGGAGAGGGAACCATGGTACTCTACGTTCTCTACCTGGACGGGGAGTGGAGCGATAAGCCCAACGTTTTGGGACTCTCCTTCGGAGGACAGAACATAGTGATCTTCAAACATACCATAATCACCGTTACCCAGAGGAGTCCTAACCTGGATGTGGAAGTGGTGGAGTCCTCGGTACTTGTCCACGAGTTCGGTCACATACTGGGACTTGTGGGGATAGGATACGATTCGGAACACGAGGACAAGGAACACAAGCACCACTGCGACGAATCCCAGGGTAGCTGTGTGATGTCTTACACAGTGGAGATAAGGGTTGGGGAGGATTCGGAACCACCGCCCCTGGAATTCTGCACCCTTTGCATGGATGACTTGGAACTGATAAGGACCCTGGAGGACGGTAGGGGGATAGAGGAACACCTGACCTTCATGGTGGTGGCGAGTCAGGGGGCCATAGGGCTCATTTGGATCGCCGTATGTTTGGGTAAAAAGAAACAAGATTATGAGCATTATCACCAGTACTATGACGATTACGAAAAGGATCAGTGAACATCGTAGCTGAATGAGAATTTAACCTCGTCGGTGCTCTTCTCTTCCATGATCTCCTTGAGTCGGACCACCGCAGGCTCCCTTTCCTTCAACTCCTCTACGAGACCCCGGACGTGGGCGTCCCCAACAACCGCGAGGACGGTACCGTAACGCATCTCCAGCTCCAGTATGTTCCTGGCCATGAAGACGTTCCTCTCATCCAGGAGCACCCTGGATACCGAGGGCATGTTCTTCTCCATCACTGCCATGTAATCTTCCTCGTTATCCTGGAAATCCTCCATCTCCCGGTCTATCCTTTTCCTGCCAACGAAGAGTCCACCCAGCATGCCGAATACCAGATAGAGCTTTTCCTTCAGGCTCATGGCCGCCAGTAGTCTCTTGAACGTGTATGTGGCCGGAAGGTCTACGAAGGCCACCGATGCCCCCATCTCCCTGGCAGTGTCAACCGCCAGCTTCATCTCGCTCCCGGGCTGTACGCCGTACTCGTCCCCTATGCGCTTCTGCACGTAGGCCATGACCCGGTATATGATTGGGGCGTCACCCGAGGACGGGGCTTCCTTCAGGGCCTCGTAGCGTGCCCGGTCCAGTTCAACTGCCACCACCCTGGGGTTCCGTGAACGTATCTCTTCCCTCAGGCGTTCGTGGACGTCGAACACGTGGGCCACGCCGATTATGGTTATCATCCGGTCATTTCCAACCGCCAACCCTTATAAATACCTGTTGAAACCCATGTGAAAAAAATTATATCGGTGTATCCGCCTATCCCCTGATACGACAGGATTAGATTTTCATGGGCAGAAGAAAAAAGGAAGATTTGCTCTACGGTCGGATCACCCCCGATAACGCCGTTGAAAAACAGGAGTTCTGGGCGGAGCGCCTGGGCATACCAGTGGACATGGAGAACTCCATGGGTATGCGGTTCAGACTCATACCCGCAGGAGAGTTCATGATGGGCGGTGGAAGATGGGATAATGCCAGACCCATCCACCTCGTCAAGATCACCATGCCTTTCTACATGGGTGTGTACCCGGTTACCCACCGCGAATGGAAGACCATCACCGGTAGAAACCCCAGTGCATTCAAGGGTGGGAACCGTCCCGTGGAGCTGGTTTCGTGGAACCAGGTTCAGGAATTCATAGAGATATTGAACTCCAGGGAAGAGTCAAAGCTCTACCGACTGCCCACCGAGGCGGAATGGGAGTATTCCTGCAGGTCGGGCTCTGAAGGTAACTACTGTTTCGGTAACAATTTCACAAAACTGGGGGGGTATGCCTGGTACGGGAACAACAGCGGGGATCGGCTCCTGGACGTGGAA
>SLLU01000139.1 GCA_007133925.1 Candidatus Halarchaeoplasma halalkaliphilum
ATAGCCGCATGTAAGGATATCTACGAGATCCAGCGGGATGCATTGAAACGGAGGTATTCCATGTCCCTTGAAGTCTATGATGAGTACGGGGAGGAGGATTGATAACATGAAAGAGATCATTTCAAGCATAACAAAGGAATACCTTTACCGTCTGATCAGCGATGGAAAGCGTATAGACGGAAGAGATAAGTTCGAACAGCGTGAACTCAAGATAGAGACGAACTGGATCGGTCCCGCCGAAGGCTCTGCCAGGGTCAAGCTGGGGGATACCGACGTTATAGTGGGGATAAAGATGGACATAGGCCAGCCCTTCCCGGATACACCCGATAAAGGAGTGGTGATCACATCCGCCGAATTGATACCCATGGCATCGCCCAATTATGAAGCCGGACCCCCCAGAGAAGACGCCACCGAGTTGGCAAGAGTGGTGGACAGGGGCATCCGTGAAGGGAAGGTTATCGATGTTACCAAACTCTGTATAGAAGAAGGAGAAAAGGTATGGCTCATATTCATAGACATGCACGTTCTGGATTTCGACGGAAACCTGTTCGATGCATGCGGGATAGGTGCCATGGCGGCCCTATTGAGCACAATGGTTCCTGCGGAGAAGTTCGATCTGGGAGAAGATTATCCCCTGCCAGTGGAACACGTAGTCGTGCCCACCACCTTCGGAAAGATAAGGGACAGTATCATACTGGATCCCAGGCTGGAAGAGGAACGCATTTCTGATGCCCGGCTGACAGTGACCACAAACGAAGAAGGAAACCTTGTGGCCATGCAGAAGGGACTCTCGGGAGTGTTCAGTTACGACGATGTAAAGATGTGCATACGCAAATCCCAAGAGATCGGAGCCAAGATCAGGGAACGGCTTTGAGGTAACAAAAAATTTATATATACTGGAAACAACACAGTCACACTCAAGGGCTGATGGATCATGGGAAAGAAGAAGAAAGTCGGCAGCACTGGTCGTTTCGGTGCACGATATGGCGTTAAGATACGGCGTAATATAAAGACCGTTGAAGATCAGTTAAAGGCAACCTATGAATGTCCCGAATGTCATCAAAAGAAGATCAAACGTAAGAGTTCGGGAATATGGAGCTGCAGAAAATGCGGTCTCACCTTCGCAGGCGGTGCCTACAGACCATACCTGGGAAGGAACATACGCTTTAAGGAGTAGTTAGTCATGTTCAGGTGCGCCATCTGTAAGGAACGTATCAAAACGGATATGAGCACCGTGGGTATACAGTGCGAGAACTGCGGTGCAAAGGTATTCTACAAAGATCCACCCAACGTGAAAAAGGTGTTGAAAGCCAGATGAGAACTGCCGAGATACGGTTCCATGAAACAGAGGCCGTCAAAACCGCGTTGATGGCCATCCAGCCCGAAGCGGAAGAAGGAATGAACCGGGTGTCCTTGGAGATATCCGTTGACCCCGCCATGATCCGCATAGCCGCCGAGGACAGTCATGCCCTCAGGGCCGCCGTTAACTCATATCTGAGATGGCTGGGAGTAACAAAGGACATAGCGGATGTATATCAAGTAAAGAGGTAATAAAATGAGCGTTTCACAAGAAGACATACAGAACGAGATAGCAAAGGCACAACAACTTCAGCAGCAGCTTCAGCGGGCAGTGTCCCAGAAGCAGCAACTGGAGATGAAGAGCGGAGATGTGGACAGGGCCCTGGAGGAACTGAAAAAACTGGATGACGACACACCCATATTCAGAAATCTGGGCGGAGACCTGATGGTGAAGGTGAAGGATAGGAAGGAACTGGTCGAGGAACTGGAGGATGAGTTGGAAACCCTGAACATACGGGTGAAATCCCTTTCACGACAGGAAGAAAAGCTGAGAAAGAACTTCCAGGAGTTGCAGGAAGAACTGTCATCAAAGTTGAGCGGTCTGCAGGGCAACATGGGCTGAAAGGCCATGGATTTAATCCGTCCCGGCCTTAAAACCCTTTTTTTATCCCATCAGAATGCCGACCCGGATGCGGTGGGTTGCCTTTTTTTTCTCCAGCGCCGCTACCACGGAGATATTGCACTGCCTAACCAACCTGACAGGAAAGGTAAGCCTCTTGCCGAATATCTTGGCCTGGATTACATGTTACCTCCATTTGAGATGAACTACGAGCAGTATGTGGTGGTGGATACACCTAATCCGGGACAGCTGGATCCCATAGAGGTGCCCCTGGACAGAACGGTGATAATCGATCATCACCCCAACAACGGTTGGGATACCCAGGTGTACAATGAAGGACGCACTTCCTGCGCGGAGATGATATATGATATGTTCTCACCGGATGATCTAACCAAAGAAGAAGGGGTGGCCCTGGTGGCAGGGATACTCACGGACACCTCGGGCTTGAGCAGGGGTACCCGGGAGACCTTCCTTACCCTCTCGTCCATAATGGAGGCGACTGATGTATCCATAAGCGAGGTTCATAGCATCATTTCGTCTAAACGAACCTACTCCGAGAGAATATGCAGATTGAAGGGAGCGGAGAGGTCTGCCCACGTACGTGAAAAGGGGTTTCTCATTGCATATACATACGTTAACAGCTTCGAATCCTCGGTTGCGGAAATGCTGCTCAGGGCCGGAGCGGACATATCTTTTTCCGGCTCACAGAGGGATGATGAATTTTTGATATCCGCACGGGTCCTCAACGATGCTGTAGAAAAGGGGATAGATATGGGCGAACTTTTTCACGAAACCGCCAATGAACATCCAAACATCTCAGGAGGCGGGCATCCCGGGGCTGCGGTCCTGAAGGGTAAGGGAGATGTGAACGAGTACATGGACATACTGGTACGACGCACCCGAGAATCCATCAGGGATAAAGGACTTTCAAATCTCTAGGATCTCTTTTACCCTAACGTAGTTTTCCGGCTTTTCCCGGAAGTAGGCTCGGACAGGGTTCAGTATGATGGTAAGTGCATCCGCCACACCACTTTTCAGGTCCGCGGGGTGTAGTTTTTCCGACAGATACATTTGCTCCAATTCTTCGTAGGACGAAAAATTCAGATCCCCACCCCATTTTTCAGGCCGGGTGATCTTTAACTCTCCCATGGAAGGAAAGACGATGTACCTTGCCATATCCA
>SLLU01000025.1 GCA_007133925.1 Candidatus Halarchaeoplasma halalkaliphilum
AGGGCATCCATATTGTATATTTCGATCTTGGAAGGTTCTTTTTCCGTGGATGCTTCTTTCTCTGGCGGGGACGATTGGGGTTTACCCATGTCCAAGAATGGACTGACATCCGATGAAAGAAGGTCGTATAACGCGGAGAGTTCCTTTATCTTCTCTTTGAAGTCCTGATGGTTTTCCTGGGTCATCCCTGTGGTTTCCGATATTGACGTGATCTCGGATAGCTTTTTTTCCACGGTTTCCAATCTGAGGATCATCTCCTCTACCACATCACTGACTTCTTTCATCTGTCCTTCGAATCTCTTTATGATGGCCCTTTCTTGCCGGGCATCAATGCCACCGTAATTTTGACCATCTATCTTGCTTTCCGGATTTCCGATTATGGTTGGCATGCCGTGACTGATCTCATATTTCATCTCGGTATCCTGGTTTTTGTTCACCGATAGTCCTTCTTCGGATTCATTATCCAGTTCATCAGTTTCCGATTGAGACGGGGTCTCATCCTCTTTTACGTTTTCTTTTTCCATGGACTCACCGAGCTAAATAGAAGGTGATAGTAGGGAGTGGATCCCTATCCATCGTTGAAACTAGAGTTCTAGGGCAGCTGGAACCAACCAGAGTCCGGATAATCCGCGGGAGTGAGGGTTTCGTACAACGTGCCGGTGGCTCCCTCGGCAGGCATGAATTTGAAGGTCAACTCTGTATTGGGACCCATGGGGAACAAACCTTCTCCTGCGGTGATCGATAGCGCTACTATCTCATCGGTACCCAGGTAGGATTCGGTCTGGGGATCATCGTCGGTCATACGTATGATCTCAAAATGACCGGTTACTTCCGGTAGGGCTCCGAGGTCCTTGCTATCGTGCACGAATCGTTGAGTAAATCCTTCTCTGGTTTGCCCGTCAACACCCTGGATAAGTATCAAAAGGTTCTCCATATTATACCCTTTGGAACCCTCTATGGCTGAAACGTATGGCCTCAGTGTTGATACGGTATCTCCATCAGGTGTCAGTGCCTCGATATGTTGAACCTTTACCGGTGGGGCTATGTTCGCTTGTGTGTCCCTTCCTGTCCTCTTAGCCTGTTCCTGCAGATTACCCATAACGCCCACTATTACTGCAGAGGCTATGGCTGCTACAAGGATCAAACCGATGAAAACTATCAACGTACCGATACCGATGGCCCCATCTTGGTCTTCAACTCTTCTTTTTATTTTTCTCATGCTATTCCTCGTAAGTGGAAAAAGACACACTTACTATAAGCTTTTCCATCGAATTCCAATGAGTTTTCGAAGATCAATTAGATTCATGGTTTATATCTGAGACATTTCTTAATCCAGTACACAAACAATTGTAATATATCCTTGACAAGGCTCCACACCTCTGCCGCTATCACCCTGCTCCTCTCAAAGTACATCACCGCAGCTAGAAGCATGGTCAGCAACAGGCCGCTGGACGTATCCGACATACTGGGATATCTCTGCACCGCCTCCGAGGGCCCCAGCTGCTCACCTATGGCTACAGTGGATTCCGCAGCGATCACCTTTACAGACGAGTCAAAAAAGGGATAGGGTATCGGTCCCCAGAAATTGACGTACAGGTTGGCGGATATCTGATAGAAATCCGTAGTCAGGGGATACAATAAAGCCACACCATCACCCAGGTCCAGTATGAGATGTGCTATTAGATAGAACATACCTATCCAAGCGTACTCCGTGTATCTGGGTCTGTAGTTCATGATCAGGAGGGTGATAATAAGAGGTATGAATATCAGAACGAAAACATTGTGAAAAAGCATCCGATGCCCTCTGAAGAACAGGTCAAGATCCGGCACCACCGCCAGGGGCAGCATGATGACAGCCTTTCTCGTGTCCACCTTTAAAGCAAGAAGGATGAGTAAGGGTATGGCGACATGGGCGAAAGTATCCATCACTTTCAATTACTCTTCCGAGGTATAAAAATATTTCACCCTTGTTTCAGTATGTCCTTGATTGCCCGTTCGTACAACTGGGCTATGGAATCCCAGTCGTATCTCTTTATGATATCCGGATCCACCCTGGTATCTAGGGCCTTCGGGAGTGCACTCAGGAATTCATGGTCACTGTGATACGAAAATACCGCGTTTTCAGGCCCGAATTCATTTTCCATCTCCGGCATGTTAGTGCTCAACACGGGAACACCGCAGGCCAGGTAGTTCAGGACCTTGCTGCCCATGGTCAGTGTATTCATGAGCATGTTTTTTCGCGGGTTCAGACCCACATCCATGGACGATATGTATCGTGGCAGGTCCTGGTAGTCCACCCGCCCCGTGAAGATGATCCTGTTCGGGTAGCGAGATGCCATCTTTCTGATCTTTTTACCGTAAGCCGTATGCAGCTCAGGCCCCACCACGAGCATGGATGCATCCGGGTATATCTCGACTATACGGGGGAATAGGCGTATTATCCTTTCAAGATCGATCCAGCTCTCTAGAGAGCCCACGTATCCGATCACCGGATACCCCAAATCATCTTCCAGACCTTTTTTTTGTCGGATAAGCTCGGTATCCACTCCATTGGGTACCACGAAGATGGGCTTGTGATATCTGGCACTCAGGCGATCCCGGAAAGATGCCGAGGTGGTTATGATCCCTGTCGAACGGTGAAGGTTCGTTCGGTCTATCAAGGAGGTGATCTTCTCCACGGGTATGTTGAGGGGGTTGGGAAAGTAGGCTGCCGCACTCTGGGGAAACAGGTCTAGATAATCTACGATCATGGGTGTATCCTGAAGAGACGCACCGAAGGTAGGCAAAAGGTTCGCTGCTACAACACAGTCGTATTCGTGAGATATGTCCCTTATTTTGGTGAGATGTCGTTTCATACCGCTCAGATAATAGCGATCCACGGAGTGCATGGGCGAAGGGTCCATGGGGATCAGGTTACAGCGAGTTTTCATCAGGGGCTCGGGAAAAATGCGGAAATGGCACACGTCTATGTCATGCTTATCCGCAAGCCTGTCAAATATGAAGTTCAGTCTATTGGGTACCGGATGGCCTGTCCAGTCCGTGGTGGGGATCACTAGCAGTCTCATTGACACTCCTTGGAGGATATCC
>SLLU01000153.1 GCA_007133925.1 Candidatus Halarchaeoplasma halalkaliphilum
GTCTATGGCCGATACCTCCGCCGTGGTCCCGTATGAGTATGTGTGTACCCCCACGTTGGGATCGGTACTCCCCTCGCCTTCTATGTTTATGGTCAGTGTGTGTAGCTGGGTTTCGAAGTTGGCTGTGAGAGTCTTGTCCGAGTTCATGGTGACCGTTATCTCCTCGTCGGTGGAAGTCTGGGCACCAGTCCATTCCACGAACTCCCAGCCCGTGGCTGGGACTGCTTTGATGGTAATAGAATCACCGTCGGGATAGGCACCGCTGAATGGTAGGGATTCTGGAGTTCCGTCAACCAGTAGTGATCCCTCGCCCACACCGTTCACCGTTAGAGTCCTTCCACCCGTGGTGGTGAACTGCCAGGTATTTGATCGGCTCGTATGCGCGCCGTCGTCGGCTACCACATACCACTGGTACGAGGTACCGAACTGCAGATCATCCCATGTGACCGAAGCCCGACTGCCACTGGCGACGTTAGTTACCGTACCGATCAACCCGTCATTGGAAGCATCGTAGAAACGTACCGTCATGGATGTTCCAGAGTGATGGTTGACCGAAGCGCTCAACTCAACTCCCGCTGTGGAACTCACACCGGTGGCCCCGTCCGCCGGTACGGGGTCCGAAGGTATGCTGGGCCCGTCAATCACCGATAGAGTGGCCACCTGATAAGCATCCTGGGGATTGCTCTTGAGCAGGGCAACGACTCCCAGATTACCTATGATTCCCTGAGAGGGTGTGGTATCCGCCTGATTGGGTGCTTGTATGTCCAGTGTGAACCTGCCGTTGGAATCCGTGGTAACATCCTGTGTGAAGCCGGACATGGGTATGCTGACGGTGAACTGACTAGAGGCGTGTCCGGGGAATTCCCCGGTAACGGTTACGGTGTCCCCCGGTGTGGCCTGCTTGGGTTCGATTGTCATGGAATTCGGGTTCGAAGGTACGTTGTAACTCTTTAGAGTACGTGTCCTGTCAGCTCGTTCATCCCTCTCCACTATCTCTCTCACAACATTCTGAATACCGCCGTTGTAATACATCCTAACTTCGCCGTCGTCGGTACCCCTTTCATCATGAGTGATCAAGAAACAATTTCGAGTACCGACCGGCGTGCCTGTGTTCACCGGAACCACGCTGGGAGATACCGCTACGTTTCTGTTAATGTTATGTACCTCGCTGACCGTATTATTGTTGTCTGCCAGACCATCCACCCATACATGAAGATAACCCGTTTGTGTAATGGTATTATCCGCGGTAAATTCACTCTCGAGTGTTATGGGATAATTATAGCTGTCCAGGTGAGGTTCATGGGTCATGGTAGTTCCTGATTTCATCCACATATCTCTCCACTGGCCCATCCCACCCCTTCTTTCACCCTCCAGGTATCGATATTGATAATCAAGATGCAATGCCAGATTGTCCATCCTGTACAGTGCGTACCCCGAGTAATACCCTTCATCTATCGTAAGGGGATTGTTATCCGCATCATGCCCACCTCCGCCAAATACAGTTCCCTCAAGTCGGACTCGATATACGGGGATTCCGCCGCTGATGGTCTCAATACCGATCACCGTAAATGTCAATTCTTCATCAAGTTCCAGTGTCCCACCGCCTTCAGCCAGAAATTCCTGTTCATACGTCCAACTCGTTCCGATCATCCATGTGGGTACCTCAGGCGTACCTGCACTGGTCGGATATACATCTTCCTCGTTCAAAGATTCATGGGCATCGGCACCTGGCGAGATACCAAAAATCATTCCGAATGAGGCGATTACCAAAAGAGCGATTATAGCAAGGGATATCTTCTTCATGATACTATCTCCTTTACCATTAACCATGAAACCGAAGATATATAAGGATTATGCCGAGGTGATACCCGTTTTGGTAAAGATCACTCTTCGGGATCCTCCTCTTCCGCAAACTCCGGATCCAGTATATCTTCTTCCATGAACGATTCCATCGAAGGTCTCCGGCTTTTAGCGATGTACACTATCATGGCAATAAGGATCGCGACTATACCCAACAGTGGGATGAACCACAAGGACGACCCCGATTGGGTGGTCCCGATATTATCATCCGATGAAGGGGTATCCTCCGGGGTGACCATAACGGTCTCAGTAAGATCTCCGAATCCAATATGGTAAGTACCCGTGTCCTGGAAGGTGTATGTAAATTCATACCGCGTATCGTTTCCAGGGGGAATCTCAAGGGTGTGGATCACCGTGTCATCAACCGTGACCTCGAGTGAGCCTTCCTCTGTCCCCGAATTACTTGCACTGACGGTTATGGTGACTTCCAGGGGTGCTTTGCCATCTTTCGGTTCAACATTCAATACCATATTCCCAGGTTCGAACCCCGTCTCTACCGTGGTAGAGACCGTGAATATCAGGCTGCATTCATGGACGTAACCGCCAGCATCAACCACCTTCACTGATACAAGGTATGAACCGTCCATCAGGTCAATGAAAGTGTACTCCTCGTCGGTTCCCACATCGACCCAGTTCCCTTCATCCAGTCGTATCTCGTAACGGGTTACGGGATAGGTCCCTTCACTCGACTGCCACTGGATGGTAACGTTACTCGTATCAAATGTATAACCGTCACTGGGAGAAGTGATTTCCACCACAGGCAGCACTATCTCATCAAAGTGAGCGGTGAGCATCTTATCACCATCCATGATGACCTGGATCTCTTCATCTCCGACTTCTCCTTGGGGAACATCGCCAGTCCAGTGACTGAATATCCAGCCATCAGCCGGCGTTGCCGTCACCCGCACTTCGTATCCGTGGACATATGAATGAACGCCTTCTGCCGGGTCGGTGGAACCCTCACCAACAGATGCAATTGTCAACTCATGGTAGATCTCTTGGAAATGGGCCACTAGTGTTTTGTGATCGTTCATAACCAAGGTGAGCTCGCTGCTTTCCTCATACTCTGGAGGAACATCTCCGTGCCAATGGCTGAAGGTCCAGCCTTCTGCCGGTGTCGCTTTCACCGTGACCAGAGAACCATATTCATAGGCATCAGTTCCCATCCCGGGTTCCGTACTGCCTTCACCCACTACGTCTATAACCAGATTGTACAAATTGATCTTGAAGTGGGCGGTTAACTCCTTGTGGTTATCCATCACGAGGGATATCGTATGTTCATGCTCCTCTCCTGGAGGAGGATCACCTGCCCAGTGGCTGAAGCTCCAGCCATGGGCTGGCGTTGCCGTCACAGTTATCTCAACACCGTGTTCATGGGTGTACAGGTCTGCCGTGGGGTCAGTGCTACCTTCACCCTCCACATCTATGGTAAGGACATGGTAATGGGACGTGGTGAATCTCCATATTCCGGATCCGCTGCTGTACGTACCGTCATCAGCCACGGCGTACCAATCATACCCTTTCCCGAATTCAAGGTTGTTCCATGTTACCACTGCACGACTGCCGCTTGGTGCTTCGGTCTCCCCTATCAACGAGTCGTCCGAGGCATCGTAGAACCTTACTGCAAGGGTACTCACCTCGTGATGGTAAACGTAAACACTCAAGTCCACATTTTCTCTCAGATCGGCCTCTCCGTCAGTGGGTTCCGGATCCGTGGGTCTGATGGGGCCTTCGAGGACTGTCAGAAATACCACTTTATACACTCCATGGGGGTCACTGCTCAGTCTGGCCGATACGCACGCACGGCCCATGACCCCAGGTATCTGATTATCGTCCCGGACCGCTGGCACCTGGATTTCCATGGTGAACATACCATGGGCATCCGATTGTATGGTGTCGGTAAAGCCGGATGCGGGAACCGATATCTCGAATTCTGTTGAAGGATGGTCCGGGAATTCACCCATCACCGTAACAGTTTCTCCCGCATGGGCCTCTGACGGGTCGGTCCACAGGGAATTCTCATCCCCAGGTATATGGTAACTCCTCAGCACCCTTGTGCGGTCAGCCCGCTCCCCCCGAACCACTACCTCCTTGACGTTGTTCCTGACTTCCATGTCAAAATACATTTCCACCGTGCCATTGTCGTCACCGCTCTCATTGTGTGACACCATAAACGGATCGAAGGTCCCCGCTGGGGTCGTTACCGGGACCGTGTCCTGTCCCACACCGGCATCGATAAGATAGTTGTTGTCCTCGTGGATGGTCCTGTTATCATCTACCAAACCGTCTACCCAAACATGGATCCATCCCGTACGGTTCACATTGACGTCTCTGGAGAATGTGTTCCCAGGAGTGATGGGAAGGTCATAGCTGTCAAGGGGAGGTGAGTAGATGGTATGTGTCTCCGTTCGGATTATCGCATCTCGAGTAAATACTCCACGCAACTCGCCCTCTAGGGTCCTCAGCTGGTAATCGTAATAAAGTGCCAGGTCGTCCACCCTGTACAGTGCATATCCCTCGTAAAAACCACTTTCTATCACCAAAATTCTAGACTCTCCAGGTGCGGTCCCGTTGATGACATTTCCCGCAAGCTCCATCCTGTAAAACGGAGTCATCACCCCGTCAATATCGATCTCCTCTATGGATGTGATGGTGTAAGTCAATTCCTCTACAAGATGCAGTTCGCCTTGCTCGGTATCCATGGTAAAGGTCTGGTCATAGGTCCATGTCGAACCTATGGGCCATGAAGGCATGTCCGGATGATGAACTGTGGAGAACTCCCATATCTTAGACGAGACCTCATGGGTGCCGTCGTGGGCCACCGCATACCAACGATAGGTCCTGCCATACGAGATACCGTCCCAGTTAACGGACGCACGGGTGCCGCTCTCCACTGTGGTGGACCCTATTAGGTCGTGATCTCCATCGTAAAAGTACATGTCGATATCATCTCCGGTATGATGCATTGCCAAAACGCTCAGTTCAACGGTTTCTAGGGGACAAAGGCCTTTGGCCCCGTCCACTGGATGTGGGTCCGATGGGGGGTATGGGGAGCCTTCAAAGACCGTGAGCGTTGCAACCTGGTATGCATCCTGGGGATCGCTCTTCAACCTGGCCACTATACCATATTTGCGGGTTATACACGAAGAAAGTGCCATATCCGCAGCCGATGGTGCCTGAAATTCAATTGAAAATGTACCATTGACATCGGTGGTCACGTCCTGTTTAAACCCGGACATGGGTATGCTGACGGTGAACTCGCTCAATGCATGTCCCGGAAAGTTTCCGATGACGGTAACGGTATCCCCTGACGGAACATGGGACGGCTCAAGGGAATTAGGGTTAGGAGGTACGTGGTAGCTCGAGAGCGATCTTGATCGATTAGCTCTTTCCTGGCGGACCACTACTTCCTTAACGTTGTTCTGTACGGTACCGCAGTAATATAATTCCCGTAATCCTGTATCGTCGCCGCTCTCATGGTGTGTCACCATAAACGTATCAAAGGTTCCTGCCGGGGTCGTTACCGGGACCGTGTCCTGTCCCACGCCGGCATCTATAAGATAGTTCTTGTCCTCGTGGATTGTCGTGTTTATATCTGGTAACCCACTGGTCATAACACGGATCCATCCCGTACGGTTCACGTTGACTTCTCTCGAGAATGTACTCCCCGGGATGATCGGAAAATCATAGCTATCAAGGGGAGGTGAGTAGGTGGTATGGAGCACCTTTATAATGAAACAGTTACGCCATTGGCCGATCGGGGATTGCATCGCTCCCTCCAAGTATCGGTATTGATAATCGTAAATAAGGGCAAGGTTGTCCATACGATATAATGCGTACCCCGAGTAATATCCATAATCTATCCGGAGTGGGTTACCATCCCCATCATGCCCACCTCCGCCAAATACTTCCCCCTCAAGATCCACTCGATATACGGGGATTCCTCGGAAGATGGTCTCAATACCGATCACAGTAAATGTCAATTCCGTCTCCAGTTCCAGTCTCCCATTGCCTTCATCCAGGAAATCCTGATCATAGGTCCATGTTGTTCCTATTCGCCATGTAGGTATATCCGGATGGTGAACAGTGGTGAACTCCCATATCTCGGATGAGACCTCATGGGTGCCGTCGTGGGCCACCGCATACCATCGATATGTCCTGCCATACGATATGCCATCCCAGTTAACGGACGCACGGGTGCCGCTTTCCACGGTGGTGGATCCTATGATTTCATGATTTTCATCGTAAAAGTACATGTCAATGGCTTTTCCTGAGAGATGTTCCGCGTAAACGCTCAATTGAACTGTTCCCATGGAACTGACCCCTTCCTGGCCATTCGCGGGTTGTGGATCCGTTGGGGGGCTTGGGAGGCCTT
Source organism: Candidatus Halarchaeoplasma halalkaliphilum (assembly GCA_007133925.1). Classification (GTDB taxonomy): domain Archaea; phylum Thermoplasmatota; class Thermoplasmata; order Halarchaeoplasmatales; family Halarchaeoplasmataceae; genus Halarchaeoplasma; species Halarchaeoplasma halalkaliphilum. The sequence goes on from SLLU01000153.1 coordinate 6,236, forward strand.
CAAAGACCGTGAGCGTTGCAACCTGGTATGCATCCTGGGGATCGCTCTTAAGCCGGGCGACGACACCTAGATTACATAAGATTTCAGGGGCTTGGGCGGTATTTGACTGGTCGGGTATCTGTATGTCGACTGTGAACCTGCCGTTGGAATCCGTGGTCACGTCCTGTGTGAAGCCAGACATGGGTATGCTGACGGTGAACTCGCTCAAGGCATGTCCCGGAAAGTTTCCGGTTACGGTAACTGTATCCCCCGGTGTAACCTGGGACGGCTCAAGGTGCATGGAATTCGGGTTCGTGGGGATGTTATAGCTTATAAGTATTCGATCACGACTCGCTCTTACATCCCGATCCACAATCTCTCTCACGTTGTTCTGAACATCCCCGTTGTAATGTAATCGTACTTCCCCGTGATCGTCGCCGCTCTCATGGTGTGTCACAGCAAACGTATCAAAGGTCCCTGCCTGGGTCGTTACCGGGACCGTGTCCTGTCCCACACCGGCATCTATAAGATAGTTCTTGTCCTCGTGGATTGTCGTGTTCTCATCCACCAGGTCTTCTACCCAAACATGGGTCCATCCCGTACGGTTCACATTGACCTCTCTTGTGAACGTGCTCCCTGGGGTGATAGGAAAATCATAGCTGTCAAGGGAGGGTGAGTAGGTGGTATGGGTCTCTGTTCTTATGATAGTTTTCCGAGGGAGAAGTGGGGAATGCCTCCTTCCCTCTAAGTATCGGTATTGATAATCGTAAATAAGGGCAAGATTGTCCATCCTGTACAGTGCGTACCCCGTGTAATACCCTTCATCTATCGTAAGGGGATTGTTATCCGCATCATGCCCACCTCCGCCAAATACTTCCCCCTCAAGATCCACTCGATATACGGGGATTCCTCGGAAGATGGTCTCAATACCGATCACAGTAAATGTCAATTCTTCCTCCAGTTCCAGTCTCCCATTGCCTTCAGCCAGAAAATCCTGTTCATAGGTCCAACTCGTTCCAATCATCCACGTGGGTACATCCGGAGAACCACTATCGGTATACATACCCTCTTCAAACGCCATTTCACAGGTTTCAACGCAGGACGATGCGTTGAACACCATTCCTATAGAGGCCACCACCAGAAAGGCAATAACCATCATGCATGCCTTTTTCATGAGACCAACCCTTGACGCTTAAAATTAGTATATGCATTTTATAGTATATCTAATTTCCGTAGCACGACCGTGCAGAACGTAGATGGCGTATGAAATAGCTTTCAAGACGGGAAAAATTATATATCGCACCCGTGTATCAACTGCTCAATGGCATACAGGAGATCGCCCCTAAGGATATTGATATACCTGCTCGCAACCATAATAGCACCCATGGCTCTCATGATAATCAACCATGTTTGGTGGCTGGATAACATAGTGCTCACGGTGATCCTTATATCCTGGATGGGGTTCGGGCTGATAGTGCTTCAACCCTACTCCACCGAGGGCCACGAGACCGTGGAACCTTGAAAGGTTTTTTTCAGAACTCAAAATCTTCATCACAGCCCGAAGGGCTCAGAGGGGTTTTTGTCATCATCTGCGTCGTGAAGATGACCGGAGGGTATTGAACTTTTTGTGGGGCCCGGGGGCAAAGCATATATATTTGTTTATATTCATGTTCGCCTAGCGATAGACAATGAAAGAAAAGGGCACGAGGGACAGGGGGACCGCCTCCTTCGCTATGCTGGGTGTGTTGATCATACTCCTGTCCATAATAGCGACCGCGCACATATCTCATCTCGAGAGATTGAATTACGAGGAACGACTCCGGGGAGACCTTCTCACCAAGATGGACAACATGGGTGAGGAATTCCTGGACTCAATAGATGCCAGACTCCATACACTGGGCGTGGAAGCTGCCTTCATGGGTAACCGGGCTCAGGCCGAACCATCCGGCGACCTGTTCGCTGATAGCTCGGAAGAATTTCTGGGGAGCATCCTGGGAAGCGAGAGAAGAGACGGTTCCTTTTCCATGACACTGCTGGAACACAACGTCACCATGGGGATAAGAACCATGGAGGTAGACGATACCATGCCCCTGGGTAACGATATCAGGGTTGACGGCCCCGGTGAGTCCATCAGGAGCAACAGGTCCTACTGCTACGGCATATCCGGAACGCTGCGAGTACTGGTAAGGGACGACCGTCGGGGGACGGAGCTGCACAAGGACCGGGAGGTGGACCTCACAGTTGACGTGCCCTATCCCTTCATAAAAGAAAGGAGTGCATCCTTCACCAGCACTGCAAGCGGAAGTCAAGGACATCTAGGAAGGATGGTGGAGTACATGCTCACCACTGTGGCCCAGTACAGGGCGTTCATGGGTGAAAGGGATTCGGAGAAGATCCTCACCAACCAGGATGTTGAGTTGGCGGTGAACCTCGCGCTCATACTGGAGATAGCATACCAGTTCAGGTATCACGACCAGAACGCCACAAGGGCCCTGAGTGGGAATGTTAGCGGGGACCTGGTGGACCTCACGGTTCTCATAGACCACTACATCAAAACCAGCAGGGTCGATCCCGGAGACCTGATAGCCCTCTATCACGGCTATGCCTATGACAACGTCACCCTGGGTCCGGATGATGTCACACCGATGAACATCCCAGCAATTATAGAACAGGCCCTTCATGTTATGTGGCACGAGTTTGTGATGAAATATCTTCATTATTTTGGACTCATCGATATAGCTGATGCGGTACTAAGAGGGGTCAAAGCCATAACCGAGTTCATTGATGAAGGGGCAAGCGCGGTCACGGGATTTGTGGGTAAACTGAACCCATTTAGCAGTGATGATGACCAGGAAAAACACGATAGGAAGAACCGGGAAACTGCAAAGAACTGGGTCCGGGAAACATTTTTGGCTGCGGGCTTGATGAACACCAACATCGCCCGTACCCGGTATCACGCACCTTTCAACATGGGCGATAAGGAGATCGTGGGATATCCCACCATAGATTTAGATGTCGGTCAGGTCACTTTCGATATCACCGTCAGGTTGACAGGTGACGAATACTCGTGGTACAGTTACAACTGCCATTGTTCTGATAGGATATATCAAGGAGAGACGGGTAAGCTATGCAACGAAATCTTGGATCACGGAGTCAGATGTAATGCCGAGGAGGTCCTTGTTAAATACAATTACACTACCTACGGGATCATAGCGGAGTTCGAACCAGTGCCGGCCTTCTTCGTGGAATGGGATATACTCGACGATGAAAATAACGACCTTTGGCTTGAGTTTTATAAAGATTATTACAGCGAGGGCACTGACATAGAAGTGAACTCCATAAGTGATGCCATAGGAATGATAATCAATCATATCGTTGACACGGTTTACAACCATTTAAAACCCGAACTAGAAGGCCTGTCCCGGTTGGAGATCGACCCTGGAGATCGATCTTCTTTGTTACGAGAGATGAATGATGTCATAATAACAGCGATAGATATCGCCTTCAGCGAATTCAGAGACAACCCCGATACGATCATAGGGATCATCCAAGACATGTTGAAGGGTGACGATGACGATGAGGACAACATCAACGGGCTGGTTACCTTCCTTAATGATAAATACACCAATCTCCTTCCCAATGGTTACAATGTCCAAACCATACAGAGGACCGAGGAGCTCTTGTTCCGGCCCGACAGTGGCTTCATAACCTTCACTGTTAAGGAAAAGGAAACTTCCGGACAAAAAGTGGATCATCACTCGGATATCTCCCTCAGGGGAGATGAAACCATACCCCATACATTCATGGTCCACAAGGCACTGGAAAAGTTGGATTATTTTGAAATGGAAGGGATACTGGAAGTAGGGGTTAGGGATGCCCTGGATGAATTGAAGCGCAGGGAAGTTGACCCGGACGAGGGGCTCCTGGTTAAGGCCCTACTCCACTATAGGGATGGGGATACCAGCGCATACGGGGAGTACGACTCCAGTGCGTTACTGGTGAGATCCATGAGGGTCGGTGGAAACAGTGACGAAGGAAACTTTACCATAAAGCCGAACCCCGCCACCATAAACGAACACACGGTTTTTTTCAACTCCACTATCTGTGTGGATGCCAGGAACGTGTCGTGGAGCTCCGATATAAACGGATATCTGTCCAACGAGACCTCCTTCTCCTTGCCCGCTGGGAATCTTTCCCAGGGGACCCATAGGATCACTTTGAACTGGACCGATGACCATAACCGGAGCCACACGGAGAACATGAGTCTTGAGATCAACCCCGAGCCCATGGCGATGATAGTATGGATCTCGGATAACCGTTGGGAGAGGGGCGAGATCACATTCGAACAAAAACACAGCGGTAACCTGGGAAAGATTATTTGGGATTTCGGGGATGGCAATGAAACTAAGAGCATGGACCCATTGGTGTATCATACATACGAGAGGCCGGGAACATACACGGTGAACCTTACTGTGGAAGACACCGCTGGTGCGAAAAGAAGGGCCACCGAAACCATCCTCATAGATAACAGACCCTATGTGGAATCAATTGAGCCCAAAAGCGACCTGCCCCTGGCCACGGATACCTCTTTCACGATCACGTTCTCTGAAACGGTGGACCCAGATTCATTTACCTACACCCTTGAACCGGTACATACCGGGGGCGCAGATGATTTTTCTCTGGAGGAAGAGTGGTTCGAGGACCGATGGGTGGACTTGATCCCCCGGGGCTTCTTCCAAAGAAACACCACGTATTACCTGAATGTGACCGAAGTGGAGGATGTGGACAACGGCACCTATTCCCCCCTGCTCGAGACCTATCATTACGAATTCAAGACCCAGGGTCATGGGAACATGAGAGATTGGTATCCCAATGATGGGGAAGTCATACCTGTGGATCGGGACATCGTACTGGTCTTCGACGAGGCAGTGGGATTCGGGGGTGTAAATACTGTTAACGATCTTTTAAGAGCAGATAGAAACTACGGATGGTTTGCTTCCTTTTCGGAAGATAATAAAATAATCACCATCGAACACGATTCCTTCCCCTACGGAACCGAGATGAATATTACAATAATACTCAATGCCCTTGTGGCACTCAGTGACGGGAGTAACATAAGCTCATCCGAAGATACCACAATGCGCTTCAGGACCGTTGAAGACCCCACTCATCCCTTCATCGTCAGCAACTCCGCTGTCGGGAATGCACACGATATGGGAACATCCGGTGAGATCAAAATAGAATTCAACATGGACATGAACTCCACGTCCTTTGAGGTACTTATGTTCCCCGATAAAATCCTTCAGCTGGAGTGGTGCGGTCTAAGGAATTTGACCATAACATACGACGGTCTGGACCAGGACACGATATATCGCATGGAATTGAGGGGCAACGATACCCGGGACCGACCCCTGATATCCTATCCCTCAGATCCCCTCCTGTCCAATACTTTTTATATACGGACCGTTGTCACTGACGAGTTAAAAATCCTTTACTGCGGACCCGGGGACGGGATGGAGAAATTCCTCACGAATGCACCTGTGATAGTGATGTTCAACAGGCCGGTGGATCCATCGACACTGGTATACAGTATATCGGGAAACACCGATCTGGATGTCAAATGGTGCCCCCACAACATGACCGCATACATCTTTTACGATGGATACGAAGTGGACGAGGAATACAGATTCGTGTTCGAGAGAGTAGAAGACGGACGGGACAACTCTCTAATCCAAACATTCGAGATCCGTTACAACACAAGCGCCGGAGGGGATGATATAGAGGGAACCTGGCTCGAGAGGAGGATATGGTCCATAATCGGCGGGGGACTTGGAAAGTTCGGACCCTCTTTCTTTGATCTGGCGGAAAGCTTCGTTAAAGCTATCGTTGTAGGTATGATGGACAGCAGCCGCTTCAGTCAGCTGGAGTACAGGGTGCCTCTTAATGTGGATCAGCCATTCACATACGGAGATCACGGCGAGATGGAGCTGCGAGCGACCCTGGAGCCCTCATTCGTGTCTCTGGAGGATGGGATATCCATAGATTCTTTCGGTGTCCATCACACGGATATCACTTCCTTCTCTTCTAGACCCTTCGAGACCTACTTCTACGTCACGGTCCCCAACGTCCCAGCGAGTGTGAACGTCAGTCGTATCGGTCACGGTGTAGTGCTACAGGGAGAACACCACGACATATGGTGGGAAGAGGAATTTGACATCGGTTTCAACCTCACCGTCAGCGTATCTACGGGATGGGAGTTAGAGCATGTGGACTACGAAGATACGAACACCTTCGGAGGAGACATACTACGGTTCCTGAACCAGATATGGGGATACCTCAAGGATATTGTGGGATATGTGATCGGCGCCATACAGAGGATTCTGGAGTTGTTCGATTCCCTGGTGGAACGGGTGAAGGAGTTCGGGCAGGAGATACTGCTACAGTTAGGGGATGTTATAATGTTCGTGAGGGGGCAGCTTCAAGATCTTCTGCCCAACGTTATCAAAATCATCAGTGCATTGGATAGTATCCCTGGTATCTCGGGTGACGGTACCATTTCCATACTCGGCCTGACGTTCATCCTGGACACGAAAACCAATCATCAGGCTACACTGCCCATGCAATCTGGAACGTTCACCAGACACATGAACTTATCCCTGGAGGGAGACCTCTTTGGTACGTACTACAGCATGAATATGAATTTGCTGGAAGATAACGTGATCGTCTTCGGTGACCTGTCCGTTAGGGATGTGGTGTTTCAGTGGGTGATAGACCCCTTCGCGGACCCCCAGTCCCAAGTGGAGGATGTGGAGAACACAGGTGTTTACGATGCGTGGTTCCAGTGCGGCGCATGGGTTGACGGAGGGAACACGGAGTTCAACCTGAAGGTCCCCGTGATCTCCCAGTCCCGCGATTCCAAAGAGATGGCCCTGTCAGCTATTTTCCCCGTGGATCAGATAAGGATCCCCCTGGGGCCCGTGGTCATCTCCGGACTGGATCTGGGTATGGAGTTCGCTTATGATACGAGTGATTTGGTTAGCATACTGGCCGGCCTCATGCATACCGCATTTCGCGACACACGTGACGCACTGAAGGGCACCGCCATAGGTATCAACTACGTGGTGGAGTTCGTGAGGACGCTGGTTTGGAACATCATAAACGGCTTCATAGCCATGGCTGTGGACGTGATCCAGGAACTGGTCTTCTTCTTCCAGGCCGCTGTGAACGAGGTGGAGATCAAACTTTACTTTGCCATAGCTGGAGGGGAATCCGTGGCCAGCTTCGTCAACTGGGTTGCATCCGCTGTCAAGGAACTCCTCCAGGGGTTCGTGGAAATGCGCCCCTCTCTCCCCAACACACTGCCTCCGACCAGTGTGATGCAGAACACCACCTTTGGTGTGGAGGTGGGTAAGGAAGATGCTGTGGTTTACTTCACTGCTGACGTCCCGGCCATGAGTGCCGTGGTGGGAAGACATATGGGAGAATGGGAGCTGGGTTTCGGGGTCAAGGTGGATGACTTTAACCTGGTCCACGGTCAACTAACCGGCGGTTGATGGGATATCCACCCAGTACTCTATGGCCACCCTCTGGTCGTTCACAACAAGGGTACGGTTGAAGTTTATATCGGTATGCCCCGGAACCTCCAAAAGATCACCGTGTTCCGTACCGGAAATGCTGAAGTTGAGCATGGGAGTGGCGAAGGGGACTGGGACATGATGGGATGGGTAAACATGATTGCGCAGGAATGTGACGTTGAAATCGAAGTATGTGTCGTTCTGAAAATGATCCACACTACTAACATTTCCGTCCCATGTCCAGTCGATGAAATCTTCCATGGAATCCCGTACCAGGGTCGTTCTGGCTCTTGTCACCCCTTGGTCGTCGGGATAAATGTAAATGTTCCTTATGCCCCCTATGGTCTTTGACTCTATGACGAAGGGGGTTCCCGGAGGTAGGTGAAGTCGATAAGTGTCCCGGGTTACAGGGAAGGGTGCATCGTCCAGGTCCAGGAAATGTGGGTCCAGTATCCGTAAGTGGCCCAGGAATTTTCTTTGGACTACCTGATTCCCCCTGTGCATACTCAAGGTTCCCGATGTTATGTTCATGGAGTATGGCACTCCCTGGATGGATCCGGGCAGTACCATGTAGGGTTCCCCTGCGTTCTCATAGGTAATATTCAGTACGAAATCCCCGTGGGTGCTCAGGGCACGGTTGACTGTGTCCGTGACCATGTCCGCCATCTTCCCCAGGTGGAGTTCCTCCGTGGAAGATGCCTGCCACCTGTAAACGCCTATAACAGAGGCCGTTAGGAGCACCGCAATGATGATCCACGTCATCTTAGACATTATATAGTCGATCATATCTATCCACCCGTATAGAGCGTTCTTTTATAACCTTGTCGGAAGGGAAGGGGACCGAAAGTATCAAATTGGTTTACTTGTTTACGGTATCCGAGGTTACCGGGTAGGGGATTCGAACAGGTCCCGTACACCCAATCGCACCACCTGGGGATAAGTTTAAATAAAAGCGCCTTTTAGAGGCTAAAACACCGCTTACCTAAAGGGGCCTGTAGCTTAGCCAGGTAGAGCATCTGGCTTTTAACCAGGTGGTCTGGGGTTCGAATTGGGTTGTCCAACGGGCAATTCACGAAAATCCCCACGGGCCCACCTGTACAAAAGGGTTCCCGGTATTTGATATGGAACTGTACCATGGAGAGTCTAAAACATGCATCTGAAAAAAACATACGGGGGCAAATAGATGGGGAAGATAAACGTAATGAAACACTCCTTTGTACCGGAACACAAGCTTGTTCCAAAGGAAAAAGAGGAGGAGCTCCTTGGTCGGATCAAAGCGCCCAAGGACAAGCTACCCAAGATCCTGAAGACCGATCCGGTTCTCCTTCAGATGGAAGGGATCCACGGAAAGATAGAGGAAGGCAGGATCATCGAGATAATCAGAAAAAGCGATACCGCCGGGCAAGCTCACGCCTACCGAATGGTCGTTAACAGGTAAACAAAAGGTGAATGAAATGAAAGAATTAGTTGATGCTTTTTTCAAGGAAATAAGTGTAGTGAGTCAGCACATAAACGGATACAACGAATTCATAGCTACCCCTGACAACAGAAACAATCAGATGCAGAAGATCATAGACAGTATAAGTATAGGGTACGGGGAGAACGGTCAGGGCAAGATACTCCTGGATTCGGAAAAGGTTGATGGGCAGGACATCGTGGTCAAATTCGGACGGGATCGCATGGAAGACGGTAGAGTGGATCAGAACTCGGAACCCACCATAAGGCTGGTGAAACCCATGGTCAAAGAGGCCAGCGGCTCACAGCACAGGCTCACACCCATGGAGGCCCGTTTGAGGGACGTTTACTACGAATCGGAGATACAGCTCAAGGTTAGTGTTATAAGAGATGATGTGGAGGAAGATCCGGAATGGGTGTCCATAGGTAAGATACCGATCATGATAGGGTCCAAGATGTGCAATCTCCACCCTGACAATATAGACGATACCCTGGAAGAGGTTCTGGATATGGAGAGGGATGACAGGGATTTCGAAAAGCTCACCTACGAGGAAAAGCTCATCAAGTTGGGGGAAGATCCCAAGGACCCCATGGGGTACTTCATAGTCGGGGGTACCGAGAGGAATCTCATGGCCGTTGAGGACATGGCCTCGAACCGGCTCATATGCGAACTCAATGAGAAATACGGGCGGACCATAGAAGTGGTCAAGATCTTTTCAAAAAAGCACGGATACAGGGCCCTGACGGTCATGGAGAAAAAGAAGGACGGTTTGATCACCGTTTCCGTACCATCCGCCCGGGGGGACATACCCCTTGTTATCCTCATGAAAGCCCTGGGTATGGAAGATGATGGAGAGATATACGAAACCGTAGTCACCAAGCCCAATATGGCCAGCTACGTTTTCGCCAACATAGAGATGGCACAGGATGAGGAAAATCACACATCCAATGGAGTTTACACCCAGGCCGATGCCATGGCATACCTGGAAAGAAAGTTTGCCACGGGCCAGGCGGAGGAATACCGTATAAGAAAGATCGAATCCATCATAGACCGTTCTCTCCTGCCACACCTGGGGGATTCCCCTGAAGACAGAAAAAAGAAGGCTCTTTATCTAGGTAGGATGGCCAGGGCCATACTCGAACTGGCCAATGGAGAAAGGAAGGCCGATGATAAGGACCACTATGCCAACAAGAGATTGAAGCTCGCAGGGGATCTGGTGGCAGACCTATTCAGGGTATCCATCGTGAACCTCCTCAAGGACATGAAGTACCAGCTCGAGAGGAATTTTGGTAAAAAGGGTGAGATCAGGATATCATCATCCATAAGACCGGACCTTATGAGCAACAAGCTCAAGCACGCCATGGCCACCGGGAACTGGGTAGGTGGGCGTACTGGGATATCCCAACTCCTGGACAGGACAAACGGCATGAGTTCCATAAGCCACCTCAGGAGAGTGAAATCGCCTCTATCACGAAGTCAACCCCACTTCGAAGCCAGGGAACTGCATCCCACCCAGTGGGGAAGGCTCTGTCCCAATGAGACCCCCGAAGGTCAGAACTGCGGTTTGGTCAAAACATCCACACCTGTGATAAACGTTTCAAAGGGAACGGATACACTGGACCTTAAGTGGAAGCTCCATGAACTGGGCCTGGAACAGATAGGGGGAAAGACAGGTGTTACCAAAAAAGTGTACCTCAACGGGGACCTGATAGGTCTTGTTGAGGACCCTGTGGATTTCGTTAACAAGCTGAGAGATGCAAGAAGTGCGGGACTTGTTTCAGACCAGGTGAATGTCAGAAACGATGCAAAGATGGATGAGATAATCATCAACTGCGACGCCGGCAGGGTCAGGAGACCACTGCTGATAGTCAAAGACGGTGTGCTTCAGCTCAAAAAAGAAGATGTGGAAGGATTGATCGCCGGAAAAACCAGGATCGACGACCTCTTCAACAACGGTATACTGGAATGGATAGATGCGGAGGAGGAAGAGGACCTGTTCGTAGCCATTTATCCCTACGATACCCCTGAGAACTGCGAACACTGCGCCATGCCCCTGTCCACAAAGGATGTCGAGTGGATGAACATAGGTGAAGACGAAGAAAATGCGGTGCTGAGATGTATGCACTGCAGTGGTAACATGGAAGTACCCATGAACATACAAAAAGAGCATACACATCTGGAGATAGATCCGTTGTTGATCCTCGGCGCATCAGCAGGTCTGATACCCTTCGCACCCCATAATGCAGCACCCAGATGTTCCATGGGATCCAACATGATGAAGCAGTCCCTTGGCCTGCCTTCGTCGAACTACCGAAACAGACCGGACACGAGGGGGCACCTGCTGCACTATCCCCACCTCTCATTACTGCAGACCACCACCATGGATCTGGTGAATTACAACGACAGACCGTCGGGACAGAACTTCACCGTGGCGGTGATGTCCTACCACGGGTACAACATGGAAGATGCCCTCATATTCAGTAGGGCGGCCATAGACAGAGGGCTGGGAAGGTCATCCTTCTTCAGAACGTATACCACCGAGGAAAGAAGGTATCCGGGTGGACAGGAGGATCATTTCGAGATCCCTGACCCCGACGTGAGGGGAGCTCGGAGTGACCAGTACTACAGATATCTTGACGAGGATGGACTGACCAGTCCCGAGGTCAAGGTCGACGGAAGTGACGTTCTGGTGGGTAAGACCTCTCCTCCCCGTTTCCTAGAGGAGGACACTGACTTCATGGCACCCCAGAAGAGAAGGGAAACTTCCACCATCGTTAGGCCCAGAGAGAAGGGATGGGTGGATTCCGTCATGCTCACTGAGTCCGAGGACGGGAGCAGACTGGTCAAAGTGAAGGTGAGGGATGAGAGGATACCGGAGCTCGGGGATAAGTTCGCATCACGACACGGTCAGAAAGGAGTCATAGGAAAACTGTTGGAGCCCGAAGACCTGCCCTTCACAGAGGATGGGGTCGTGCCGGATATGATACTCAACCCCCACGCCATCCCATCCAGGATGACCGTTGGTCACGTGCTGGAGATGCTCGGAGGGAAAGTAGCTTCTCTTGAGGGGCGTTTCGTTGACGGGACCCCCTTCGGCGGTGAAAGAGAAGAGGTGATCAGGGATTCCCTACTGAAGGCAGGCTTCAAGCACGATGGTACGGAGATACTCTATGACGGAAGGAGTGGAAAGATGCTTCATGCGGACATATTCGTCGGTGTGATATACTACCAGAAACTGCACCACATGGTATCGGGAAAACTCCATATGCGATCCAGAGGACCTGTACAGATACTCACCAGACAGCCCACGGAAGGCCGATCCAGACAGGGCGGTCTCCGGTTCGGAGAGATGGAGAGGGACTGTTTGATAGGTCACGGTGCAGCCATGGTCATAAAGGACCGGCTCATGGATCAGTCCGACGGTACCACGGAATACGTTTGCGGGAACTCGGAGTGCGGACACGTGGCCATACTGGATACCAACGGAGAACTCCGCTGCCCGGTATGCGGAGAACGGTCTAATGTGCATCACATACAGACCAGCTATGCTTTCAAACTGCTAATGGACGAACTGAGATCACTTGGAGTTACCATGAGGCTACAACTGGAGGAGTTAAAATGAACCGGAGCGGGATAACGAAAAGGATAGGTGCCATCAAATTCGCATACATGTCTCCCAAGGAGATAAGAAAACTGTCCGCAACAAAGATAATCACACCGGATACATACGATGACGACGGATTCCCCATCGAGATGGGACTCATGGATACCCATCTGGGTGTCATCGAACCCGGCCTGAGATGCAAGACCTGCGGTGGAAGGGTGGATCAGTGCTCGGGGCATTTCGGACATATAGAGCTGTCCATGCCCGTCATCCATGTAGGGTATGTCAAGGATATCAAGAAGCTTTTGAGATCTTCATGCAGCGAATGCGGACGGATACTGATCTCCGACGAGGAGAGGGACCATTATATCAAGGAGATCCGGCGTATAGATACCTTTGGAGGGGATACCTTGGACATAGAGAGGATGACCGGTGAGGTTGCCCAGGGTGCCAGTACCAACAAGGTGTGCCCCCACTGCAGCAGCGAACAGAGAAAGATAATGCTGGACAAACCCACTACCTTCAGAGAGGAGGCGACCAAGCTAACACCCAAAGAGGTCAGAGCAAGACTTGAAAGGATACCTGACAGGGACCTCATCCCCCTTGGTTTGAATCCCAAGGTGGTCAGACCTGAATGGATGGTCCTATCCGTCCTGCTGGTACCCCCTGTGACCGTAAGGCCGTCCATAACACTGGAATCGGGAGATCGTTCCGAGGACGACCTCACACATAAGTTGGTGGATATACTCAGGATAAACCAGCGGCTCAGGGAAAACAGGGATGTGGGATCTCCACAACTCATCGTGGAGGATCTGTGGGACCTGCTACAATACCATGTAAACACTTACTTCGACAATCAAACATCCGGGATACCCCCGGCCAGACATAGAAGTGGTAGGACATTGAAGACCCTTATACAGCGATTGAAGGGTAAGGAAGGTAGGTTCAGACAGAATCTCAGCGGTAAAAGGGTCAACTTCTCCTCACGTACCGTTATATCTCCCGACCCGTGGCTCTCCATCAATCAGGTTGGTGTGCCCATACGGGCTGCCAGAGAACTCACCGTGCCCCTGAAGGTGACCCCGGAGAACATTGAATTCGTTCAGAACATGGTCCGCATGGGACCGGAGCCCATGGAAAGGGGAAAATACGTACCCGGTGTGAACTACATCATAAGACCCGACGGAAGAAGGATAAGGGTTACGGACATGAACGCCGAAACCGTGGCAGAGAAGATAGAGTCCGGTTTTACCGTAGAAAGGGGTCTTAAAGACGGTGATATAGTGCTATTCAACCGGCAGCCTTCACTTCACAGGATGTCCATGATGGCCCACGAAGTGAAGATAGTACCCGGAAAGACCTTCAGGATGAACCTGGCCGTATGTCCGCCCTACAACGCCGATTTTGACGGTGACGAGATGAACATACACGTTCTCCAGAGCGAGGAGGCAAGGGCGGAGGCAAAAGTTATCATGAGGGTTCAGGAGAACATACTCTCACCCAGGTTCGGAGGGCCCATCATCGGCGCGACACAGGATCACATAAGCGGCTTGTTCTTTTTGACCTATCGTAATCCCCTTTTCTCACGCCGGGAAGTAGTCAGTATATTCTCCAACATAAAGACGGACAGGTTCCCGAAATACGTGGAGGTGGAGGGAGAAAGGATGTGGTACGGCAAGGAGATCTTCAGCAGCTTCCTGCCGGAAAAACTCAACATAGAGTTCAGGGCATCGATATGTGAGAAATGCGACCGTTGCATGAAAGAAGAGTGCGAGTACGATGCCTATGTGTCCATTGAGGACGGTTACCTTAAAGTAGGTACCATAGACGAGAACGCCGTGGGTGCATTCAAAGGGGGTATCATAGACAAGATCGCAAGGGACCTGGGAACCTCCGAGGCCCGAAGGTTCATCGACCAGATAACCACCATATCCCTGGGAGTGATCACCCTGAGGGGTTTCACAACATCCATAAAAGATGAGGACATACCCCCAGAGACCATGCGGCAGATAAACGAACTGCTGGATAAAGCTAAAGAAAAGGTGAAGGAGTACGAAACCGCGTACAGGAACGACGAGCTGGAACAGATGCCTGGCAGGGATCTGAAGGAGACCCTTGAGATAATGGCCATGAAGGAGACCGGAAAGGCCAGGGATAACGTGGGCATACTGGCAAGCCGTCACCTGGGTCTGGGTAACAATTCCGTGGTCATGGCTAAGACCGGCGCCCGGGCAAGCATGTTGAACCTCACCCAGATGGCAGGTTCCCTGGGACAGCAGGCCATCAGAGGAGAGAGACCGAGTCGGGGTTACGAGGACAGAACCCTTTCACACTTCCAGAAAGGATCCCTGGGAGCCGAGGCGAGGGGTTTCGTCAAATCCTGCTACAAAGAAGGATTGAACCCCCTGGAGTTCTTCTTCCACAGTATGGCCGGACGGGAAGGTCTGGTGGATACCGCTGTGAGGACTAGTCGTTCCGGTTACATGCAAAGAAGGCTCATACATGCCATGGAGGATCTCATGGTTTACAACGACGGTTCCGTTCGGAATACCGGGGATACCATGATACAGTTCGAGTTCGGTGAGGACGGCATAGATCCCATGAGGAGCAAGAAAGGGAGTGCCGTTGACATTGACGACATCATCACGGAATTCAAGGCCGTCAAGAGAGGGGGTGGTGCCTGATGGCAAGGAAGGACACCATTAACGCCTTGATAAGAAGGGATATTGACGAAAAAACCGCTGAAAAATTGGTGGATGCGGGTATGCTGTTAGGTGACGTGAAATCCGCTTCCGTGGAGGATCTGAAGAAAGTTGTGGGCACAAAGAAAAAGGCTGAAGAGATCTTTGAAAAGATGGGGAGTAAGAAAAAGAAGGCTACCCCTAAAAAGAAGAAGACAAAGAAGAAGGAAGAGGAGATATTCACCATACCTGAAAAATTCAAGCCCGTTGAAGGGATCGCCAAGAAGCTTCAAGACATATGCGAGAAAAAGGGAAGGGCCCTACCGCGTATGCTGCTGGAAAACACCGCTAAAAAGGTAGAAGAAGAAGGTATCGGTGAAAAGGACTACGGTCTGATCATAGATCTCGTCACCGAACGTTTCGAGAACAGGAAGATAGATCCCAAGGAATCCATAGGTATCGTCAGCGCACAGTCCATCGGTGAACCGGGAACACAGATGACCATGAAGACCTTCCACTACGCAGGTGTGGCGGAGATAGGTGTTACCCAGGGTCTTCCCCGTATGATAGAGATAGTGGATGCCCGTAAGGTACCCAGCACGCCAATGATGGAAGTGCATCTTGAAGACGAGGTTAAAAAAGACCGTGACGTGGTGAGAAGGATCGCATCCGAACTTGAAGTCACACGTTTGCTGAACATCGCAGAGGTGGACCTGGACATATCAGAGATGAGAGTGGTCATAAGACCCAACCAAAAAAAGCTCGACTCCAAGGGTATTTCAACGGACGACATACAGGAGCAGTTGGAAAAATCAAGGTACGTAAAGGGTAAAGTCGAACAGCGGGACGGATCCTTGTACATAACCCAGGACGAACCAAAATACGCCCTGCTGCACAACGATGTGGAACAGGCCAAGAACACCAAGATAAAGGGACTTAAGGATGTTAAAAGGGCCGTCATAAGAGATACCGGCGATGAATTCATCATATTCACAGAGGGATCCAATCTGGCCGAAGTGCTCAAGATACCTGGAGTAGATATCACCAACACATTCTCCAACAGCCCGGTTGAGGTGTACGATGTGCTGGGTGTGGAAGCTGCCAGGAACGCCATAATAAAAGAAGCCCTGGACACACTGAACGAACAGGGACTGGATGTGGATGTGAGGCACATAATGCTCGTGGCGGATATGATGACCAATGAAGGAGATGTCAAGGCTATAGGAAGGCACGGGGTCTCTGGAAAAAAGACCAGCGTTTTGGCCAGAGCGGCCTTCGAGATAACCAGCAGTCACCTGCTCAGAGCAGCCATAATCGGAGAGGTGGACAAGTTGGACGGCGTTGCCGAGAACATCATCGTGGGACAGCCCATAACCCAGGGAACCGGGGCCGTTGAGGTGAAGTACAGCCCCAGAAGTGTCAAGGAAGAGGTGAAATAGTTATATACAAGAGTGTGATGTTATCAGAAAGGTATCCGAATATTTAAGGAGAAATCTATATGGATGTTAACAGAGAAATCAGAATTGCCGTGAATACCGGGGATACCGTGTTCGGGGCAAAGGAGTCCAAGGAAGCCGCTGCTTCCGGAGAAGCAAAGCTAGTGATAGTATCTAAAAAGTGCCCTGAAGAGCAGTTCAAGGGTGCAAAATACAAAGGAGTTCCCATATACCATTACGAAGGAACCAATAAACAGCTGGGAACCGCTGCGGGCAAACCGTTTTCCATCTCGGCCCTGGCCGTGATCGCCAGCGGAGAATCCGCCATCCTTTCCGTAAAGGGGTGAATCCTTTTGGAAGAGATCAAACTCACAGAAAAAACCCTTAGATACATAACACTATTCGAAGACATGACCGGTGCCAAGGTCAAGGACTGCATAGATATACCGGAAAAGGTCATTTTTTTGGTGAATAAGGGGGACATAGAGAAGGCCATCGGGAAGAACGGAGTCAACGTTACCAACGTGCGGCAGAAGATAAGCAGGAACATACACGTTATAGAATACGATGAGGACCCTGTGAAGCTCCTGGGAAACATTTTCTACAGTTACGGGGTTCAGAACATTGAGATAATGGACAAAAACGGTGTCAAACACGGTACCGTTGAGGTGAAACCGGAGAATAAAGCCCGGGCCATAGGTACCAAGGGTAGGAACCTTGCCATCGCACGCATGATAATGATGAGACACTCAGACATATCCAGCGTATCTGTCGCCTAGTATCTCCATAGAACCCCGGAAGTAGGTTGATTGGATATTTTTTTCTGTTTCCCACTCAGACTTGCAACTGCATCGAGGGATCTCATCCGGTATCTCGCCAGTGGTTCCGTACAGGGTTATGATCTTTAGCACATCCTTATCACAATCACCGCAGTTATGTGCACCCCTGAAACTGCCCAATCCCGCCCGCGATATCACTGGCCTTTGATCTGTTCGCTCCAAGACGTCCAGGAGGGACCACAGCCACGGCGGGCGGTACAGCTTTCTTTTCCACAGCAGTTCCAGGGGGCTGAACTTCTGGACGTTAACCGGGTTTACTGAGATGGTGTTTTTGGGATGGGATACCGCTTCCATGGAATTAAGAAGGTCGTCCATGGCTTCTATTTCCGTCAGGAACGGGGGTTTCAGGAGCAGGTACGTTCTGGATCGGGCACCTGCCAGGAATATCTTTTCCCGTGCAGTGAGGTAATCTTGGTAGGTGAATCCTTTGTTCACGCAGTGTTTCAAGACAAAATCGCTGGAGGATTCCAAACCAATGGCCACCTCCAGTTCGTTCACCTCACTACACATGGACTTCATCTTTTGATCGGTCACGTACTCCGGCCGGGTCTCCACTACGGTTAGCCGGGAGTCGAAGGAGGACAATATAAGGGATGCGAGTTCCGACGATATCTCACCTTCATCGGCGAAACTTCCTGAAGTGTATATCTTCACTATCTCCTCTCCCTTGTATCTTTCCAGGGCTTCGTTTAGCTGGGACCTGAGGTTATCCTCGGTGATCCCGGGATTGGTTGCGGTGTGGTAGCCGCACATGGTGCATCCCGAACGGTAGCTCCAGGAACAGCCTCTGGTCCGGAATATAATGGCGAAGCTGTTCACTACCTCTCCATCCAGCATCTCCTCCTCACGCCAGGTGGTCACCAGGTCAGTCCTGTCACTTCTTTTGTCCCTGAAACGCTTCGGGAATTCGGGGTCCATGGGTACACCCATGCAGCAGGGATATTATACTTTACCGATACCCTCTATGATACGCGTGTTGGGCGGTAGTTCTGAGCTCAACACAGGTACCAATTTCAGTTCCTCGCCGAACATGTTCCTCACCGTACCTTCCTTCTGCAGCCAGGAACGGATGGGTATCACCACATGGGCCTTAGGTGAGAGGTCACGTTGATCCGATACCATCTGTATGATGTACTCAGCCTTTACATCCAGAGGCACCTGGGTATCATAGACCAGGAGTACCTGGAATTCCTTGTCAGGTAGTGGTTCAACACCAAATCGGTCCAGATCGTTCACCCCGGCATGTGCAACGGCAGCGGACGGGTGTTGAGTTCCGGGAAGTACCACCGCAGGTATGTTATCCCCGCTAGTCCGTTTTACCCGGGGGACGATATCTTTCAACACGGGACAGAGGTCGAAAACACCTTCCTCAACGTACACTTCCTCGGCATGGGTGATATCCTCTCTCGATGTGGTCGGTGTTCCAGCCACCTCTGCGTAGAGCTTCCCTCCGAGGGTTTCCGCAAGGTGTTTCAAGGCCTCCACCTCCTGGTCGGTGGTTTTTGGTGATGCGAACACGTCCAAAACCTTTCCGTCCAGTGGTTTGATCTCTCCCCGTGGAGATATCACCGGGACGGGTATGGTTCGGAATTTCCCTATGTCGCACAGATGGCCTTCAACCGGAGATAGCCTCACATCACCACCGTTTTCCAGTACCGATACAGGGCATCCCAGACTGCAACCAGGGCAGTGGGACCGGCCGATCTCCGTCATCTCAAAGGGACCTGGTTTGACCATGGACTGTATCTCCTCCAGAGCTCCTGTGGGACAGGCATCGGCTAGAGAGCCTACCAGAGCGCTGTCAGTTGTTCCAAGGGGATCTCCGAAGGCGGGTTCCACTATGGTCCGGAATCCCCGGTGTACGAAGTTCACTACCCCCTCGCCGTGCTCCTCGGTGGTCCTCACGCAGGACCCGCATAGGACACACTTGTTGGGGTCACGAAGTACGTGGGGATGGGATTCGTCCAGGGGATACTCGTATTTGAACCCTGCATAGGCATCCTGGGAAGCGCCGTAAAATGTGGCATATTCCTTGAGCTTGCACTGGAACCTGTCGAGACAGCCGCATTCAAGGCAGCGTTCGGCCTCCTTGACGGCTATATCGTGTTCAAAGCCCATCTCTATGGCGTGGAAATCCCGAACACGTTCTTGAGAGGGCCTCAAAGGCATCCGGGATCTGGGTATCCTGTCCCAGTCCGCGAAATCCTCTTCACTTTTATCGTCTATGTGTATGTAGCCGAAGGGAAGTTTGTAATCGTCGGCCGGGGAGTATGCACCCAGTTCCCCTCTCAGATAATAGTCCACGGCGAAAGCTGCCTCCCGGGCATGTCCGGTGCATTCGACTATGGAGCAGGGACCCAGGGTCACATCTCCGGCGGAGAACACACCGTCAAGGTTGGTTGCGAACTTGTTATTCACTGCCAGGGTATACTTTGCCACATCCAATCCCTCTTTTTTCAGGGTGTCCAGGTCCGGGGATTGTCCTATGGCCAATATCACGCTGTCCGCCTGGAAGTCTTCTGTCTTGCCCTCCATCTTCACCGGACGTGCCCTTCCTGAAGCATCGGGTTCTCCCAGCTCCATTAAGGCACAGGTCACCTTGTTGACTCCTTTTTCATGGCATCCGCATATCTTCTCGGGGTTGGTGAGGAACTCTATCCTGACCCCTTCTTCCAGGGCCTCTTCCAACTCCTCCTTGGAAGCCGGTGCCTGTTCGGCGGTCCTTCTGTAAACTATGGTGACCTCCTTTCCCAAACGCCGTGCTGTGCGGGCCACGTCCATGGCGGTGTTTCCTCCCCCCACCACTATGACACTTTCACCAAGGTCCACTTCCTCACCGGATGCATGGGCGATGAGAAAATCGATGCCTCCGTAAACCCTTGGCAGGTCGTTCCCCTCCAAGGCAACTATCCAGCTCTCCCATGCACCTGTGGCCACGAAGATCGCATCGTGGGCCTCTCTCAGATCATCAAGGTGGATATCCGTTCCCAGTTTCACACCGGTTTCAGCTTCCACACCCAGGTCCAGTATCCACCCGATCTCCTTATCCAGGAGGTCCTTGGGGAGGCGGTAATTTGGGATACCGTATCTCATCATACCGCCGAGTTCGGGCATCATGTCATATATCTTTACCTTGTGACCTTTTAACCGGAGGAAGTAGGCGGCAGTTAGCCCCGCGGGACCACCACCGATTATACCAACGCTCTTTCCCGTTTCCGAAGGTATGCCGGGTATCCACGGACTCTCTATGTCCACCTCTGCGGCGTACTGCTTCTCCTGGCGGATGGATATGGGATCCTCCACCAACGTTCTCCTGCATTCTTCCTCACAGGGGGCGAAACATGCTCTCCCCAGGGATATGGCCAGGGGCGATTTCTCTTTGATCAGCTTAACGGCTTCACCCGGTAGACCTCTAGCGATGTAAGCCAGATATCCCTGTATGTCCAAACTCGCGGGGCATTCCCTTGTACAGGGCGCCGCGCAATCGCCGGTATGCTCCGACAGCAGTAATTCGATGGATGCCCGTCTGCCAGCCATTATCTCCGGGGTCTCCGTGCGGATCTCCATCCCGTCGGCGGCAGGGGTATCGCAGGATGTGGTGATCATGGTACCCCTGGGACCGGAGACCTCCACCAGACATACTCTGCACCCTCCGAAGGGTTCTGGCAGATGCTCTATCTCGCATAGGGTCGGTATGAATATTCCATTATCCCGGCAAACGTCCAGCACCGAACTACCCGGCGCACACCGGTATTCCTTTCCGTCTATCTTCATGGTTATTTCCTGTGACATCTATTCCACCTCCACGGCATTTACAGGGCATACGTCCTGGCATGCTCCGCACTTTATGCACTGCTCTTGGTCTATCACGTGAACGCTCTTGGGTTCTCCTTTTATAGCACTGGTTGGACACTCCCGGGCGCATCTGGTGCAGCCTACACAGGAGTCGGTGATAGAGAAAGTTATCAATTCCCGACACACACCGGCCGGGCAGGTCTGTTCCTCTATGTGGGAAACGTACTCGTGGTCGAAGTACCTCAGGGTGGTGAGTACGGGGTTCGGAGCGGTCTGCCCCAGGCCGCACAGGGAGTAGGCCTTTATGTGTGATGCCAGCTCCTTGAGCATGTCTATGTCCTCTTTGGAGCCTTTACCCTGGGTGAACCGGTCCAGTATCTCCAGCATGCGTTTCGTACCCACCCGGCAGAAGGTACACTTGCCGCAGGACTCCTGCTGTGTGAAATCCAGGAAGTACCGGGCCACGTTGACCATGCAGTCCCCCACGTCCATGACTATCATCCCTCCGGAGCCCATTATGGCCCCTGCTTCCGTGAGGGTCTCGTAATCCACGGGGGTATCCAGGTATTCCGCAGGGAGACAGCCCCCGGAAGGACCTCCCAGCTGCACCGCTTTGAACTCAACGTCCCCGTCTATCCCGCCTCCTATACCGTATATGATCTCCCTCAACGGCGTCCCGATGGGGACCTCCACCAAACCGCCTCTCTTTATCTTACCCGCCAAGGCGAACACCTTGGTACCACCACTCTTCTCGGAGCCCACCGAGGCGTACTCCTGGGCACCGTTCCTGATTATCCAGGGTATGTTGGCCCAGGTTTCAACGTTGTTTATGTTGGTCGGTTTACCGAAAAGTCCCTTCTGAGCCGGGAAGGGGGGTCTGGGTCTGGGCATTCCCCTTTCACCCTCTATGGAATGCATCAGGGCTGTTTCCTCACCGCACACGAAGGCGCCGGCTCCTTCCTTTACATGTATATGGAATGAAAAGTCAGTTCCGCATATGTTATCACCCAGGAACCCTTTATCCATGGCCTGCTCTATACCTATATCCAGACGCTTCAACGCCAGTGGATACTCCGCCCTACAATATATGTACGCCTCGTCGGCGCCTATTGCATAGGCACCCAGTATCATGCCTTCCAGCACCGCATGGGGATCTCCCTCGAGTATGGAGCGATCCATGAAGGCTCCGGGATCTCCCTCGTCGGCGTTGCATATCACGTATTTCTTGTCTCCGGGTGCATCGGCGGCGAACTGCCATTTAAGACCCGTTGGGAAGCCGGCACCGCCCCTTCCCCTTAACTTACTTGCCTTGATCTCCTCTATTACATCCCCTGGAGACATCTCCGTGAGAGCTTTCTTCAACGCCTCGTACCCACCCTGGGCCATGTACTCGTCTATGCTCTCCGGGTCGATGACACCGCTGTTTTGCAGCACTATCTTTTTCTGACCGTGGAAGTAATCGTAGCTTCTTTCTGGCGAACTGATGAGTTTATCCTGGTAGGGCACGTTCTTCAAAAGATGAGAGGAGATTATCTTCTCAACGTCTTCTTCCTCGAGATCGGCGTATACGAAGGCCCCACGATCGTCGTGGATCTCCATGAGAGGTTCGCGATGACACATGCCCACGCATCCCACCCTGCGGACCTCTATGTCCAGATCGTGTTCCTTTAGTCCGGTCCTGAGTGCCCCCTCCACCGCATCGGCCCCGGCAGCTATGCCGCATGAGGCGTAACCCAGTAGTATCTTGGTGCTCATTGACCGTCACCCCTGTATCCGGATATGACCTTTTTCAGCTTATCTCTGTCCAGGTTACCGTGGACAGTTTCGTCCACCATGATCACCGGTGCCAGGCTGCAGCACCCCAGACAGGCCACCCGTTCCAGGGAGAATGTACCACATGGGGTAGTATCTCCGCTTTTGATACCCAGTTCGTTCTCCAATATCTCGTTGATCTTGTCCGCTCCCCTCACGTGACAGGCGGTCCCGTGGCACACCTTTACCAGGTGCTCACCCAAGGGTTCCAGCCTGAACTGTGCATAGAACGTGGTAACACCGTATATCTTGCTCAGTGGCATGTTTAGATACAAGGATATCTCCTCCATGACCTCCCTGGGGAG
This sequence comes from Candidatus Halarchaeoplasma halalkaliphilum, assembly GCA_007133925.1. GTDB lineage: Archaea > Thermoplasmatota > Thermoplasmata > Halarchaeoplasmatales > Halarchaeoplasmataceae > Halarchaeoplasma > Halarchaeoplasma halalkaliphilum. The sequence goes on from SLLU01000153.1 coordinate 29,717, forward strand.
GTACCCGAAGCGCTTCTGGCACGCCTGAAGGATGGGTATTAGAGAACTATCCTTGGGTTCGTACCTTTCGATCACACTCAACGTTTCCTTTTTTGCCTCTGATGGGTCCATCATGTACACCTCGTAATATGCAGATGACGGATTATACGGGGGATTAAAAGATTTATGCATATCTAGGTTTACTAAAATGGAACACGTTCCTCTTGATGGTAACCCACTTTGCCGATATTTTTTTATGGTATCCCTTGGGTCATGGGGACATGGAAAACGTGGACGGGTACTACGAACTGGTGGTGGATATATACAGTTGGGACGAATTCTTGGAAAGGATAGAGGAGATAGACCATGAGACCGACGGGCTTTTTGAAAAACCCACTATCGCCCACATGATCGTCGCTGAGCACGGTAGAAATACTTCTTCCGTGTCGAAGATAGGGGAACTCAAGGCGGGGCAGGAAGCCACTATCACAGGGAAGATCGTCGATCTGGGTTCCCTCAAAACATTCAGTTCGAAGCGCGGGGATGGTAAGGTTAGGAACGTGCGAATAGATGACGGGACGGGTTCCGTGAAGATCGTTCTCTGGAACGAGGAAACGGATCTGGTTGATGACATGATCCTAGGGCAGACACTGAGGGTCATAAACGGCTATGTGCAGGACCGTGGTTACGGTATGCAGGTGAGCAAGGGAAAATGGGGGGAAGTGGCCTTGGAGCCGAAGGATTAATATCCTCCTAGGGAAATCACCGTACATGAGCAAAGCTCAGGAAGAATTGGGGTATATCGAGGTATTGATAGAGTGCCCCTTCTGCGGAGGATACGTTCCCGACGACTTCGAATGCCTTAAGTGTGGTTCCGAGATCCTCAAGGAGACGGAATACGAACAGATGCTGTTCATCTGTTCCAAATGCAGGGACGAAGTGACGGATGACGCGGAAGAGTGCCCTAACTGTCGAGCGATATTGAAATGACCCCGGGGGGTTCCGAAAACAATATTATCCCATGGGACCATAGGCGTTCCGATGGCCCATGATGAATTCCAATTTCAGGATCTTGTCGATGCATTGGAGATGGAAAGGGGTTCCAAGACAATAACTAAGATAGATAGGGATTTTTTCAAGGAGATGAGGGAGTTCATACTGGAACTCGAGGAGGAGGTGACCAAGAACTCCCAGAACATCAACACTTTGGACCGCATAGGCTTAGACCATCTTTTAAAAGCCAAGAAGATGGCTGAGGACCTGTTGAACAGACGGCTTAAGAAGATCGCCCTTGCGGCGGTACACCAGGAGATGGGTATAGAAAAGGTGGATACGTCGAACATGACCGAGAGGGAAAATGAATTGTTCCACGACATAAAGGACCTCCTGGATGAGACAAAGGGAGAATTGAGGGACGGTGGCTACCGTAGGCATAAGCAGGAAGTGGTGCCCGATCCGCCGGCCGCTGTTCAAGAGGAGAAAGAAGAGAAGCCGAAGAAGGCGGTGAAGGTCACACCTGATGACAAGCTGGAGGAGATACTGGTCCACGTGATCGACGACGTACCTACCTTTGTGGATATGGAGACCACCTACACACTGAAAAAAGAGGACGTGATCACCCTTAGAGCGGACCTTGCCAAGGTGCTCATATCCCGGGAACTGGCCAGGGAAGTGGTTCTTACCTGAAAGGACCTTAGGAAATATCTACCTCTTCCGAACCTGCTTCTTCGTCTTCCTCCATATACATATCTTCATCCCCGTACATATCCTTGTCATATACATCCATGGGCTCCGATTTCCTTGTTGTCTTGTATATGTAGTACATCAGAGCCAACAGCACTATGATTATACCGATGACAGGCAGTATCCACAGGGGTGCGTCTGTGTCCGAGGGTTCATCTTCCTTTTCGGGCTCCACCACCAACACCGTCGCCGTGAGGTTATGGAAGGTTATGTGGTATGTCCCGGGTTCGCGGAACGTATGTAACATCGTATGCTCCGCACTCCCTCCGGCAGGTATGGTGAGTGTGTACTTCACAACATCGTCTATGAGCAGTTCCAACTCACCGTCTGCTTCCCCTGTGTTATCACCTGATATGAATATGACAACGTCCTCAAGAGGGGCCTCACCGTCTCTGGGATACACGCTCAACTGAAGGTTGGTGAGTTCGGGTACTGGTTCTTGGACGATGACTTCCTCCTCAAGGCCCGCAAAATGGACAACGTAGGTTCCCGGCTCTTGTAAGACGTGGTTGAATGTGTGTTCCGCACCCTCTCCGGCAGGTATGGTGAGGGAATAAACTGTCCCCTCATGGATAACTACTTCCAGGGTTCCGTCCAGCTGACCGGTGTTGTTAGCCCGAACCGTTATGTTCACTTCCAGGGGTGCGGTTCCTTCCAAGGGGGTAACTATCAATTCAGGATCCACGGGTTCGAACATGGGTTCAAGGACCGTGATCATCTCCGTCAGCTCACCGAAGGTGACCTCATGAAGACCAGGGTCTTGGAATATATGCGTTATCGATGCGTACCGGGTTCCGTTCGCAGGAAGCTCGAGTGTGTGGATCACGTTTCCTTCCGCGTACACGTCTATCTCACCCTGAGCCCCGCCCGAATTGCTCGCACCAACGGTTATGTTCACTTCCAGGGGAGAATACCCCTCAATGGGTGTTACTTCAAGGGAAAGGTTCTCCGGTTGGAATACGGGGATTGTGACGGTGACACTTCTGTGAGATACATCCGGAACAAGTTGATCGGACAGCCTTGATGTGACCTCAATATCGTATGAACCAGGAGTCCAGTCCGTAGTTACACTACCAGATACGTTGAATCTAAGGTGCGTACCATTGTCTATGACAAGTTCAGGATCGGAATCGCTGAAAACCTCAATGCCTTCATGGTCTTTTATCACCAGTGTGGACACGAAGCGGTCCCTGTCAGTATCCACATCCCGCACCCTGCGGGAGGGGTACTCCTCCTCAATTTCCACCTCTATGGTCAAGTCCAAGGGTTCACCGGTAATGATACGGGACGGAACGTCCATTTCACCATGGCGTATCACGCCCATGGCGAGCAGTTCGCTCCAGTGATCATCAGGGAATGGATAGCCATCCACTTGTCCGTGCCTCTCCATCATCACGAACCCATCCGCGGTATTGTATTCAACTATCTTGAAGGGACCCTGGGTTATCCATGACAGTCCATAGGTGTTCTGCCAGTCAGTGATGGCATCTATCTCGACACCGATTTCATGGTATCTGTTTACGGCAATGGGCCCGGATATGTATGGAGGAAGCCACTGGGCGTTCTTGAGGTTGATGAGAGTGTTCCTGAAGTCCACTGTTTGATCCTCACTGATCCAGTGCACGTAATTGGTTCCGGCTATGTTCGTCCACTCGTATCGATCATGTTCGGTATTGTCTGAATCTGCGTACTCAGTCTCTCCCCTCAGATGGGACACCGCTTCGTAGAGCTGCCATGGATGCATGGGGAAGGAACCGTAGTAACCACATATCTCCGAGTCTGCCGGGAACGTGTAGTCTCCATAGTAAGTGATGATCCCTTCAACCGCATCCACGATCTCTATGGCATGTATATTCTGGA